>JAGOLK010000041.1:0-5334 GCA_017994115.1 Clostridia bacterium
CTTAAAGATACTGAAATCAGATACAGGCAGAGATATGTGGATCTGATTGTAAATGAGGATGTAAGAGAAACATTCTATAAGAGGACCAAGATAATAAAGGCAATACGAGAATTCCTGGATGCAAGGGACTTTATTGAAGTTGATACTCCAATACTGGCTACAATTGCGAGCGGAGCTGCCGCAAGGCCTTTTATCACCCACAGTAATGCGTTGGATATAGATTTATATCTCAGAATTGCCACCGAGCTTTATTTGAAGAGGCTGATAGTCGGCGGCTTTGAGAGAGTATATGAAATGGGCAAGGACTTCAGAAATGAGGGTATAGACGTAAGGCACAATCCGGAGTTTACGATGATTGAGCTATACCAGGCCTATGCGGACTACAACGATATGATGGAGATTACCGAGAATCTTATAGCATATTGTGCGGAAAAGGTTCTGGGAACAACAAAGATTAACTATCAGGGAACCGAATTGGATTTGACACCCCCTTGGAACAGAATGACCATGGTGGAAGCTGTTAAGAAGTATTCAGGCGTTGACTTTAATGAAATAAAGTCTGATGAAGAAGCAAGAGAAGTGGCTAAGAAGCTTAAGGTGCTGGATGAACTTAAGAAGAAGCTTAAGGACTGCACCAAGGGCGATATATTGAATGCGGTTTTTGAAGCATACGTTGAAGAGCATCTTATTCAGCCGACTTTTATATTGGATTATCCGGTTGAAATATCACCTCTTACAAAGAAGAAAAATGACGATCCTACAATGACAGAGAGGTTTGAAGCATTCATATTTGCCAGAGAAATTGCCAATGCTTATTCCGAGCTTAATGACCCCATTGACCAGAAGGAAAGGTTTGAGCAGCAGGCAAATGACAAGGAGCTTGGAGACGAAGAGGCATATGCAACGGATGATGACTTTGTTAACTCCCTTGAAATAGGGATGCCTCCTACCGGAGGACTTGGAATAGGGGTGGACAGAATAATAATGTTCCTTACAGATTCCTATTCTATCAGGGATATAATACTGTTCCCGACAATGAAGCCTATTGCAAAGGATTGATAAAAGGTATAGACGGGTTTATCGGAATCCGGCCAAGGATTAAATCTTGGGCCGGATTTTCTTATTGCCTCAAACGATGAAGACAAGGGAATATTCTATAATTACACTAAGTGTGATATAATAGAAAAACATCCAGAATAAGCCAGAGAAAAATTCTTGGTGCTGCCTGATTAACTATGAGGGGAGAATTATGATGGGAGAGGTAGAAGAAAAACTTGCAAAATCATTAACCGGCGAAACAACAGAACTAATTCCCTATTTGCCGTATTTGCTTCAGGACCTGTGGGAGCTGGGGTCAGACCCGAAAGAAATTATAGGGCTAATAAGAAAGAACATACAAAAGGTGAAGGATCTCAAAATACTTGATCTTGCTTGCGGCAAGGGAGCGGCAAGCGTGAAACTGGCAAAAGAATTGGGATGTAATGTGCAAGGCATTGATATAATTCCTGAATTCATCAGTTATGCAAAGCAGAAAGCTTTTGAATTCGGAGTATCGGATTTGTGCAGCTTCAGTGCCGAGGATATAAATATATCTGTTGCCAGGGAACGTGGATATGATATTGTTATTATGGGAGCAGTGGGCGAAGTGCTCGGGAGCTGGGAGCAAACAATTCGAAAGCTTAAGAATACCATTAAACCTGATGGCTTTATAGTCATTGATGATGCCTACAACAGAGAGGGCATATCCGGAAATTACCTATCCCGCGAACAATGGCTGAAGTTGTTCGAAGGTGAAGGAATTCAGCTGATTGAGGAAAAACCGGCCAAGGAAGATAAATTGGCTGATATAAATGATAGAAATAATAAATTCATAATAAATCGTGCAAATGAATTGAAAAGAAAATACCCGGACAAAGCTGCAATGTTCGACAGATATATCAATAGCCAGCTGGCTGAGTGTCATGAGCTGGAAAATGATATTATTGGTGTTACGTGGCTGTTGAAGAAAAACTCATAAGGAGGGAATAATCCATGAGTAAAAAAATCCATACATTAGGCTGCTGCGGGCTGGACTGCGGATTGTGCCCCAGGTTTTACACCGAAGGCTCTTCAAGATGCCCCGGATGCTGCGGGGTTGATTTTGAGAACAAACATCCCTCTTGTTCTTTTATTATATGTTGCGTTAAGAAAAAGGGGCTGGAGGTCTGCGGTGAATGCAATGAGTTTCCTTGCCGTAAATTTGATAAAGAAACAGGAGAAGCGGATTCATTCGTAACCCACAGGAGGGTTATGCAAAACCAGAGGCTGATTAGAGAATCGGGAATTGCTGCTTTCCTTGGACAGCAGAACAGGAGAATGAATTTTCTTAATACCATGCTGGAATGTTATGATGACGGGAAAAGCAAGAGCTTTTATTGTCTGTCAGCCGCATTGCTTTCCCTTAGAAGCCTGGACGAATCGTTGATAAAAGCAGATAGGGAGATAGCGGAGAAGTCTATCGGTAAGGAAGACTTTAAAGGCAAAGCAAGAATAATGAAAGAAATTTTAAACCAATTTGCCGAAGAAGAGAAGGAAGAATTAAAACTAAGAAAAGCAAAGAAATGAGATATTTTGGATTAAGACAAAAATTACAGGAGGAAGAGCTTATGTCGAAAATTTTTTCGGACCCTATTATCAACCTGGGAGAAGCGGATATACCATTTGAAGGCGCAAAGGCATATCTGTCACAAGGGGATAATCATCAGATTCTTTTCATGGAGTTTGATAAGGACATTGATTTGCCGGAGCATTCTCACGGCAGTCAGTGGGCTGTTGTCCTGGAAGGCAGGATTGATTTGACAATAGGCGGAATCAGGAAAGTATACCAAAAGGGGGACAGATATTTTATCCCCGAGGGAGTAAAACATTACGGGAAGATTTATGCGGGGTATGCTGATATCACATTCTTTGGAGAGAGCGGCAGATATAAGCGGAAGTAAACTTTTATACAATACCGGGCATGGGTTCTAAAAGGGTTTTGGAAAGAATAGTGCAAATAGATATTTAAGAAGGGAATTATGAAAGTGATGAAAAGGGCATTATTGGTTATTGATGTTCAGAATGAGTATTTTACAGGCAAATTACCTGTTACATATCCTTCTGACAGTTTGGAGAACATTTTGAAAGCAGCGGAAGCGGCCAACAACAAAAATATTGATATTGTAATTATACAACACACAGCGCCGCAAAAAGAATCATTGACATTTGTCAGGGGAAGCAAGGAATGGGAGCTGCATCCCCAAATTAAAGCAATCAAATATAGCCATTATGTAGAAAAGAATCTTCCCGGAAGTTTCACAAATACAGATTTGGAGAAATGGCTAAGGGAAAGGAATATTGATACTATCACAATTTGCGGATATATGGCACAGATGTGTTGTGATACAACTGCGAGACAAGGATTGCATCTTGGCCTTAAAGTAGAATTTTTGTCTGATGCAATCGGAACCCTTGATATTTCCAATTATGCAGGGGAAATAGCAGCGGAGGAATTGCACAAGGCGGTATTGATAACACAGGCTATGAGGTTCAGTAAAGTTTTGTCTGCTGAAGAATGGATAGATACATTATAAAGTGAAAAGAAAAGGAAGGTATATTTATGGCAAGAAAAACTTATAACGAGAAGCTGAATAATTCAGGGGATCTGCCAAAAATAGAATCCATAGGGTATGATAATAAGATGGCCAAGCGCTTTGGCTGCGGGAACATGCTTATAGCTGCACCTCTTGAGTATGACGAGGTGATGAAAAAGATCCCCGAGGGAAAGCTTATTACTTCAGATGAAATCAGAGCTTATCTTGCAAAAAAGCATGGAGCAGACTTCACCTGCCAGCTTACTGCAGGGATTTTTATCAACATTGCAGCCAACGCATCCCGGGAGAGGGAAAACGGGGGAGGGAAAGACATAACCCCCTATTGGCGTACCTTGAAAAAGGGAGGAGAGCTGAACGAAAAATATCCCGGGGGTATAGAACTGCAAAAGGCATTGCTGGAAACGGAAGGATATACGATAGTTGCAAGAGGCAAGCGATATTTTGTCAAGGATTTTGCAGAAAAGCTTTATCGGTTGGAATAAATCCAAAAAGCTGCATATCAACACGTGATGGCATGTTTTATTATACAGGAAGGTGAAGAAATAATGATTTATATTGAAAGATTATTGGCATTAGAAAAAGAAGACCTGCCGGAATTCTCCAAAATATTGCAGAAGGAGGAAATATCACAGCTAATGGAATGGCTGGCCGAAAAGGATGATAAGCTGAGATACCACTCATTACTTCTATTGCAATATCGTTCTGAATACTATGATGATGTATATCCTTTCTGGGATGTGTTCTGCGAGAAATTAAAAAGCTCCAATTCATATCATAGAAGTATAGGGTTAATGCTTATGGCCGATAATGTGAAATGGGACAGGGAGAATAAAATTGATGGGGCAATAGATGACTATCTGGAGATTTTATATGATGAAAAGCCTATTACAGTACGCCAGTGTATCCAGGCATTAAGCAAAATAGTCCCATATAAAACCCATTTGCATGATAAAATTGCTAATGAGCTTATGTCCATAAATATTATGGATGTTAAACCGACTATGAGAAAGCTTATATTGCTTGATATACTTAATATCCTTGCATTAATCCGAAAACACCGGACTTCGGAGGAAATTGACAGCTATATATCCAAAGCGCTTACAGGTGAATTGCTTGACAAGAAATCAAAAAAGCAAATAGAATCGATGTTGTAGATTATCGGAGTGAAATTTATATGAAGCATGGTAAAAAGGCTTTAGTAATTGCAGTAATATGCTTGACTGCATTGATTGCTATAGGCTGTGTGTTTTCTCCGTATATTGATTCTTACAGAGTAAACCGGAGGCTGGACATTTCGGGCGTAAAATTGTTAATGTCACCTTCAGAGGTTGAAAAAATCCTTGGTAAAGGCAGCCCGGTAGGCGGATTCGGGGCACACTTCTATGAATATGACAATGCTGCTGTTATGATCGCTTATCCTGTGGATGGAATGCTGAGGGACAAAGCAGGGCAGATTGCCATATCTGATCCTAAATACAGCATCTGCGGTGTAAGGCCGGGGGACTCTACAGACAAGGCAAAGCAGATTCTTGAGAAGCTTGGCTTTGTTCAGGACCAAACAGTTAGAAGTTCCTTCCGGAGGGGCAGTGCCAGAATTGATATTTATGGAGGAACAGTCAGGGTTGATATTGAGGATTGGACTTTAAGAGGACGCGTTTATTAATATTCAAATACTGATTATCGAGGTATTGTGATGGATAAG
>JAGOLK010000041.1:5434-16650 GCA_017994115.1 Clostridia bacterium
CCGGAGGGGCAGTGCCAGAATTGATATTTATGGAGGAACAGTCAGGGTTGATATTGAGGATTGGACTTTAAGAGGACGCGTTTATTAATATTCAAATACTGATTATCGAGGTATTGTGATGGATAAGTTTCAGGAGGCAAAGCTGTAAATTTTGTGTTGCTTCCTATACAGTACCATGTTATATTAATAATGAAGATAAACTGGAAGAATCGGGAGGCCGTAAAAATGAAATCTATACTTATAAGTGTAAAATCAAAAAAGAATATACTACGGCCTGGGACTGGAGTTTAATAATATATATTTGAATGATAGTCACGGGTCAATGCATCCGTGACACAATATTTTAAGATCATGGAATGCCATGGTCTTTTTGTTTGGGAGGAGATTACTTTGACTAATCAGACAAAAGCGGACTTGATGCTGCTTGCAGTTACGGTTTTCTGGGGAGCATCATATATGCTTACAAAGCTTGCTCTTGAAGTACTTGAGCCCTTTAATCTGACGGCATTGCGCTTTCTGATTGCTTTTGTTGTATCTGCCCTTGTATTCTATAAGAATATTTTGAAGTCAGATATAAGAACAATTAAATATTCTTTGATACTGGCGGTAATACTGGTCGGGATGTTCATATCAATGTCCTTCGGCCTGAAATATACCACTGCTTCCAATGCAGGCTTCCTGATAAGCCTTGCCGTAATCATCATACCAATACTTTCATATGTATTCCTGAAGCAGAAGATTGAGAAGAGAGTGTTGATAGGAGTATGCATAGCACCTATAGGCATAGCTTTATTGACATTGAATTCACAGTTAAGCGTAAGCGGCGGGGACTTGCTCTGCATATTATGCGCATTTCTTTCCGCTTTACACGTCGTGGTAATGGGAGTCTTCACAAGAAAAGTTGACTCAATTGCCCTGGGTGTTTTGCAGCTTGGTTTTGCAGGCATACTCAGCATAGTGTTTTCGTTATTCACTGAGACAGTGAGCCTTCCCAGCACAGGCATATCCTGGGGCGCTACATTAGCCCTCAGCATTCTGTGCACCGCATTCGGATATATAGTGCAGGCAACAGCACAGCAGTACACCAGTGCAACCCATACAGGGCTCATTCTGTCCCTGGAGCCGGTTTTTTCCGCAATTTTAGGCTTTGCTTTCCTTAGGGAGATACTGTCTCCAAGAGGATATTTTGGTGCTGCGATTCTTTTACTCAGCGTCTTGATTGCAGAGGTGGGCTTTAAGAAAAGGGATGCAGAAGCGAAGGAAATAGATATATGACAGCAAAACAAGTCAAGAAATAACTGATTATAATTGATATCCTCTAAATGGAGGTGAAATCATGGAAAGCTGGGAAAAGATAAAAGCGATACAGCGTATGCAAAGTTATATCGAGGAGCATCTAACAGAGGTAATTACACTGAATATGCTGGGAAAAGCCGCAGGATATTCACCCTGGCACTCTGAAAGGGTTTTCAAGGAGTTGGTAGGCAAGACACCTTTTGAGTACATCCGGGCGCTGAGGTTGTCTCGAGCGGCTGTTAAGCTGAAGGATGGAAATACACGGGTAATTGATGTGGCTTTTGATTTTGTATTTGACTCCCATGAAGGATTTACCAGGGCCTTTTCCAGGCAATTTGGCGTGACTCCGAAATACTACAGTAAGAATACGCCGGAAATCAAGCTATTTATGCCCGGGCGCATCCGTGATTATTACCTCAGATTACAAAAAGGAGAGGATAATATGTGCAAAAATCCAAATACCAATACTGTTTTCGTTCAAGTGGTGGACAGACCGGCAAGAAAGCTCATACTCAAGCGTGGGATTAACGCGACTCATTATTATGAATACTGCGAGGAAGTGGGCTGCGATGTATTGGATGTGCTGTCCGGAATCAAAGAGGCCATTTATGAGCCTATAGGAATGTGGCTGCCTGATAATCTGCGCAGGCCCGGCACGTCAGTCTACGCACAGGGGGTTGAGGTTCCGGCAGATTATGCGGGCAAGGTGCCGGAAGGCTATGAGTTGATTGACCTTCCTCCGTGCAAGATTATGGTATTCCAGGGAGAGCCCTTCGATGATGAAAAATTTGAGGAAGCAATAGGAGACCTGTGGGAAGTTATGAAGAAGTATAACCCGGAGCTTTACGGGTTTAAGTGGGCTGATGAGGACGGACCGAGGTTCCAGCTTTCACCGATGGGCTACAGGGGATATATTGAAGCAAGGCCGGTCAGACAATTGAATGCATAATTAATATTTCAGGGAGCCTTATGGGCTCCCTGAAGCAGTTTTACTCCCGCTTATAACCCAGCAGCTTGTCATAAAGGTCTTCTCTTCTGTCCTTAATGGATTCATCCAGGTTAAGGAGCCTTGCTTTACGGCCTTCCATTATATCAATATCTGCATATAGTATTACTTCGCTGTCTTGTGCGGCCGGCCCTGCCAAAGGCCATCCGTCCGGCCCCGTTATAATGCTTCCGCCTTTGAAGCTTATACCTCGTTCCTCGCCAATACGATTGCAGCAGGCTATATAAACCTTATTGGCATTTGAATTGACCATAGCCCTATAGTCTCCCATGCAGTAACCTCTTTCATCCCATGCTTTGCTGCCTGTAGACCAGTTTGTCGGAACGGCTATTATGTCGGCGCCTTTAAGGGCAAGTATCCTGGTGCCCTCCATAAAGAAAAAGTCGTAGCATATCTGTATTCCAAGTCTTCCAAAGGGCAGGTCAAATATGGGGAATCCCAGATTCCCCGGTTGGAAAATCAGTTTTTCGTTGTACCAGAGATGGTTTTTTCTATAGGTTCCAATAAAACCTTCGGGTCCGATAATTGCTGCCGAATTATATATATAGGGTCCTTCCTTTTCTGCAATACCTGCTGCTATGTATATATTTTTCTGTTTTGCTTTTTCCAGCCAGGCTTCCGTTGTAAGTCCTCCGGGCACAGGTTCCGCTGCAGCTGCAAGCTCCTGCGGTGATTCAAAAGCATAGCCGGTATTACATAGCTCCGGAAATACTATGAGGTTTGCACCGTGGTCTGCTGCCTCATCTATCAACCTAAGAGTATTTTTGAGATTAGCTTCAAGATTTCCTATTTGAGGATTCATTTGTGCAGCGGCAATCTTTACAGTCATAAGTCATACCTCCTGCTTATCATACTTTTGTTCCTTTCAGATTCTTATCCAATGCAATTATACCATGTTTTTTCAGCCTAAAGTATTATCCAGAAACATCATTACCACAAATCCCACCAAAAGAGCGTGGGTGGCTAGCTTTGAATGACATTTCTGGTGCTGTGTTTCAGGTATTATTTCATGGCTTATGACAAACAGCATGGATCCTGCAGCAAAAGCCAGGGCAAAAGGCAGCAGCGGCCTGGATATTTGAACAAGGACAATTCCTAACAATCCGCCGATAGGTTCTACCAGACCTGTACACAAAGCCACCAGAAAGGCCTTGCCCCTTGGATAGTTTTCTCTCAGCAAAGGAAGGGCCACAGCAAGGCCTTCGGGCAAGTTCTGCAGGCCTATTCCGATTGCAAGACACAGCCCATTCATTATATCGCCGTCTCCAAAGCCCACACCTACAGCAAGGCCTTCAGGGAAGTTATGAACAGTAATTGCAATTATAAATAACCATACCTTCCGGAGCCGTGAATTAATTGCTGCAGTTTCAGGTTTATTTACCTCATGAACATTATTACCGTTGCCGTTTAACGCATTCAGGAGCAGGTTGGTATCCGGAAAGAATTTATCAATGAAATCTATAAATACACCTCCGAATAGTATTCCGACAAGGGTTATTGATGCACCCTTTATTCCTCCTCCGCCTTTCTCAATGGCAGGGATAATCAGACTGAAGGATGTAGCGGCAAGCATTATTCCGGCAGCTGTACCCAACAGCAAATCAAGCAGCTTCCTGGATATTTTTTTTGTTAAAAATATAGGTACCGAGCCGATACCTGTGGCCAGGCCGGCACCAAGGCTTGCCATTATTCCCAGCCATATCAGATTGAATTGTGAGAGATATTCAACCATTTATGGACCTCCTTACAATACCCGCTATTTCATATTATGATTTGGCAATAATATTGTTACAGCCGTATTCTATATAGCTTGATATTATTATGTATTGTTATATATAATTAAGGGAAGAGCATATGGGGAGGGAGCGGATTCATGAATCTGAACGAGGAGCTGTATAAGCTTGCTAGAAGCTGCATGATATCATATTTTGGAGTGGCGGATTTGTCCAAGGTTGAGTATACGGCCATAGATCAGGCAGGAGCAGGTATAGGAGACTACCCTTACTGTGTAACTATGGGCATCTCTTTACCGAAAGATATAGTAGACAGGCTGCCATACAGGGAACAGTACAATGACGCACTGAACTACAAGCTTTTTGCATATGATGTAATAAACCAGAGATTGGATTTGGCTGCTTCAATGCTTGCCAGCCTTATACAGGAGAAAGGATACAGGGTGCTTCCCATACCGGCATCCGGAATCATTGACCATGACAGGATATATGGTGCATTCTCCCACAAGCTGGCTGCAAGGCTTTGCGGCTTCGGGTGGATAGGAAAGAACTGTCTGCTGATTACACCTCAGTACGGACCCAGGGTAAGATGGGTATCCATACTGACTGACGCGCCTCTTCAGCTTACCGGGGAAGGGATAATGGAGCCCCGGTGCGGGGAATGTACGGCTTGTGCCGATATATGCCCTGCAAATGCAATCAGAGGCAAAACCTTTTCTGAAGACGAACCCAGAGAAGTTCGATTTGATGCCCATAAATGCGAAGCTTATTTTAATTCTCTGACATCTGCAGGAAAGCTCTATGTGTGCGGAATGTGTCTATACGCATGTCCTCACGGAAGAAAGTGAAGGTAGAATAAATTGATAGAAAAAGTGTATTTGTTTGCAGTAGTTCTTGCAGCTTTTTTTGCAAAAGGCATCACAGGCTTCGGAAGCACGCTTGTGCTGGCACCCTTGTTTTCTTTTGTCGTTTCAAACAGATTCACAACACCGGTTGACTTGCTTACCTGCATACCTACTAATGCATACCTTGTGTGGAAAAACAGGAAGAGCATCGATTTCAGGACAGTGGCGCCCCTATCAATCATGCTGCTTGCCGGAGTGGTTCCCGGCATAATGCTTCTGAAAACAGGGAACGACCTGCTGCTGAAATCAATACTGGGAGTCGTTATTATTGCACTTGGTATTGAAATGCTGTATCGAAAGCCGGAACATAAGGGGTCAGCGAAACCCAACAAGCTGTTCCTTATGACAGTGGGGCTGATATCGGGGGTACTGGCCGGTATGTATGGAATCAGTGCTTTCCTTGTGGCATACATAAGCAGGACCAGTGAGGACAGGAGCCAGTTTCGCGGGAATCTGTGCAGCCTTTTCCTGGTTGACGGCATATTCAGGCTTATCTGGTACTCGACAACAGGAATCATGACGATGGAAGTTGTGAAGTTCACTTTATTTATATCCCCTGCAGTAGCCTTGGGAATGTATATAGGTACGAGAGTGGATACGGGACTTAAGGAAGAGACTGTGAGGAAAGCGACTATTTATCTTCTTATTGTGAGCGGAGCAGTTTTGCTCTTGAGAAGTATGTGGAGCCTGTATATTATTTAGAATTTGCTGGAAAAATAATAAAGACTGTTTGGAGAAAATTTTACCATAAGGCATATACTATAGTGTGCAGCTTAATTTTGTAAGATTTGAGGAGATATATATGGGTATAGGTATTTTAGATTCCGGCATAGGAGGCCTGACAGTATTGAAAGAGGCAGTGAAGCTGCTGCCCGGTGAAGATTTTTTATACTATGCCGACACCAAGCATGTTCCGTACGGTACAAAGCCGAAGGATGAAGTCAGAGGATATATTTTTGATGCTGCGGATTTTTTTACGGAGCATAAAGTCGAGGCTCTGGTTGTGGCATGCAATACAGCCACAAGCATTGCCATAAATGACCTGAGAAGGAAATACAGCTTTCCCATAATCGGTATGGAGCCGGCAGTAAAGCCTGCTGTAGAAAAGGCCGATGATAGAAGGGTGCTTGTGCTTGCAACACCTATTACTGTCAGGGAGAAGAAGCTGCATGATTTGGTTATAAGGCTGGATTCGGAGCAGACAGTGGATTTGCATGCACTTCCCGGATTGGTAGAGCTTGCAGAGAAGTTCATATTTGATGAAGAGACTGTAATTCGATACTTATCGGATGAGCTTTCCGGGTATGATTTGGGAGAATATGGCGCAGTCGTTCTAGGCTGCACTCATTTTGTATTTTACCGAAAGCACTTTAAAAGAATACTGCCTCATGGGGTTGAAATAATCGACGGCAATATCGGGACTATAAACCGATTAAGGGCATTGCTCGAAAGCAGAGGATTGGATAATAGCAGAAAGGGAAGTTTGGAATTCTACTGTTCAGGTGAGAAAGAAACCGATGACAGCAAATACAGAAGATACCTGGAGCTTGAGTACTAGGAGCCACAAAGAAAAAGCAGGTATTGTGTACCGGCCTATATTCCGAAAGATATTTATCAAAAAAATCATAAGCTTTGTAGAGAAGTATATCCATAGATATAATGAATGTGTCCGCTGCTAAGTAAAGCAATAGCTTCGTAATAGTGGATATGACCGCCATTAACCTCAATTTCAGGACCGGTCATAAAGTAGTAATAATGGGAATGCCTGTTATCATACGTTGTTATCCCGGATGCGTAATGAATATGTCCGGGGGTATCGTAATTGTATGTTGTATTGCCTGAATAACCGTGGTCATGCCCGAAGTTAAAAGTAGTTTCGCCTTTGAATCTGTGGTTATGAAATCCGTAACACATTTTATCACCTCCCATTATCAAGAGTATGTGTGGACATAACACCTTGTTACATTTGGATTATTAATCAGATAAAACTGCACAAAGGAGGTATTGTTATGAAACAGCATATTACTGTTGAAAATCTTATGGAGCTTAACGAATATCAGAGGGACAGGCTCAATAGCCTTTGGAATCCCGGCAGATATGATTTGGCGGCGGGATTTCTCTGCAAGGATGCAGAAAACAATGAGTACGATATTTTTCCATTCGTTATTGGCCATGTGAATATAAGAGAGACAAGATCCGGTTACTCCATGACGCTGATGAACCTTGAAGCTCTTAGGAGTTGGAGAGCTCAGGAGGAAGAAGCTCAGGAAGAGACTGGGACGGAAGAAGAATTCAGCGAAGAAGACTTTGCATTTGAGTATGAAAGGCCTGACATATATAACAAAGAGGATTGTTTGCCTCTCCTTAACATAGGGCAAATGATAGAGATACTGAACAAATGCGCATACGGGAAAGGGAGTTTTTATATCAACTTACTAAAAGACCCAATGGATTGCAGCATAGGCAGGAATATTGAAGAGTATATAGATTATGGGACGGATTATAGCGGTGAAGAATTGTGTGATGTTTTATGGACAGCTATTAAAGAGGCTCTGTAGGAATTAAGAGCATATAGGGGTGATGTGTTTTGATAAGGCCTTTGAATGAGTGGGATAGGGCTATAATACTGGATTATTTGAGTAGGAATGAAGATGAAGTAGCTTTTGTTTTCGGAAATATTCTGCACTGCGGCATAACCAATAGAAGGGATGTATTGCGCTGCGGCGATTATTACGGATATTTCGAGGGCGACAGCTTAAGGGGTATTTTGGTATTTTACAATTTGGGAACCTGCATTCCGCATTATGAGTCTGTCGGGGCTATACCATTTTTTTCAAAATTGATGATAATGGGCAGATTCAATGTGCTTTTGGGAAAAGAACAAGTCATAAGGCCTCTTTTCGAAGCTATAAGGAATTACAAGGAATTGAAGGAGTTTGAAGAATGCAGTTACCAGATCAACAGAAATTTCAAGCCTTTTAAGCTTGAAGGAGCAGTGTTCATTGATGTATCGGGAAATGATGATACAAGCATTATTAGCTTTGTGAGAAAAGCATATTGGCGCGGCTTCGGGGCAGAGCGGACCATAGAGGGTACAAGGCTTTTACTTCTTCAAAAAAATAAAGAGGAAGAGTTTATAGTATTATCTATGGATAATAAGCTGGTGGCGCAGGCCTGCATACAAACCTTCACAGATAATTCGAATCAGATAGGAGCAGTTTATTCCCTTGAAGAGGAAAGAGGAAAAGGCTATGCCAAAGCGGCGGTTTCTGAGCTGTGTGAAAGGATAATAGGCAGGGGAAAGCTTCCGACGCTTATTGTAAGCAAACAGAACCCTCCGGCTTTGAATGCGTACAAAGCTCTTGGCTTTGAGCATTACAGCGATTATCTGATTATAAAATTTTTCATCTGATTAAAACTTTTGGGGGTTAGGGGGGAAATACATTTGAAATGGCTGGATAAGCTTGAGAGAACATGGGGCAGATATGCAATTAAAAACCTGATGTCATATATCGTGTTTTTGACAGGCATTGTATACGCGTTATCATATTTTGATAGAAGCGGATTTGTCATAAGCAAGCTGATGCTTATACCTGAACTGGTGCTGAGGGGAGAGGTATGGAGGCTTGTGACTTATATATTCATACCGCCTGATACATCAATTATTTGGATTCTGTTTACGCTTTACTTCTATTATATGGTCGGAATCGCACTTGAACAGGAATGGGGAAGCTTCAGATTTAATATATTCTATTTTACAGGCATGATAGGTACGACTATTGCGGCATTTATAACGGGATATGGAGCCACGGCCCTGTATTTGAACTTATCATTATTTCTGGCATTTGCGAAAATATATCCTGATTTTGAATTACTTCTGTTTTTTGTTATACCGGTCAAAATGAAATACCTGGCAATGCTGAATTGGGTTTTTATAATCTATACTGTACTGGTTGGAGATTTATCCGCAAAACTCATTGCAGTAGTCTCGATAATGAACTACTTTCTGTTCTTTGGGAAGGATATTATTGCCAGGACAAAGAGCAGCAGGCAGGTGTACAGCAACAGGAGAAGATTCCAATCTGAGCTGCCCAGAGATTTTACAATTCATAAATGTACGATCTGCGGCAAGACTGAAAAGGATGACCCCAAAATGGATTTCAGATACTGCCCCCAATGTGAAGGGGATTATGAATACTGCATGGATCATGTGAGAAACCATGAGCATGTGAGGGTATAAGAAAGTGAGGCCAAATACGGCCTCATTTTTTTGTTAGATAATCGTCAATTATTTTTTCAGCAATTCTTTTCTGGATACCTGCTGTTGCCACCAGCATTAGAACGGTTAGCAGAATTTTTGAGGTTTCTTTTGAGTCATTGGGCAGCTCTTCTGCCTTAGTATTAATTAAATCAAGCTTTTGAGAAAGAATGCTTTTCAGATCATTTGCGTTATTATCTTTTACTTCAAGAAAGGCGTTGTACAAGCTCTCAAGATAGCCTGCCCCGTCATTGGAGGAAGTAATATTTTTAAATAAAGGAACAAACAATATGCTTATATCATTAATCGACAGAATTTGCTTCAAATAATATATAAGTATAAGGAGTATCACATGCTGCCTATTGTATCTTTTATTTTTAGAAGGCAGAAGGATTTTTGATTTAGTATAATTATTTATCATTGTTTTTGTCAGAATCTTGTCCTTTAAAATCCTTTTATTGTACCCCAGCTTATTATCAATGAATGTAGTGACTTGATCCATGTAAAGCTCAATATCAGGGATATCTGGAATTCTTATGTCCCTTCCCTGAGATATATCCTCCGCTATTTTGAAGAAGGTATCTTCATTAAAATCCATTTAAACATCTCCTCACTATGAGTTTTATTTAGACGAATCTCTGGATATAGTATACCATAAAATCAATCGGTACTATGATGCCAGTCCATAAAAATGAAGCGAAAAGATTAGAAATATGAATTGAAAATATAAAGACTAGAATATATAATATAAATATGACAACACATAGTAGTAAATACTATATGAGTAATACATTAAGTAGAAGAGGAGATATTATATGAAAATGAAAGTAAGAGACCCTTTCAGCGGATTTTCACACCTTGCAGGGGCAATTCTGTCAGTTGCGGGGCTTTGCTTATTAGTACGCTATGCTTCGGTGAATGGAACAGTGCGGCATATTGTATCCTTTTCAATATTCGGAGCAAGCCTGATACTTCTATATACGGCAAGTTCCATATATCATCTGCTGTCGGTATCCGAGAAAAGCATCAGGGTTCTGAGAAAGATAGATCATATGATGATTTATATACTTATAGCGGGAACATATACACCGGTATGCCTTATTCCATTGAGAGGAGGCTGGGGCTGGAGTCTTCTCATAAGTATTTGGAGTATTGCAATGGCCGGTATCGTATTAAAAGTACTATGGTTCAATGCGCCCAGATGGCTGTACACTCTTTTTTACCTGTTGATGGGCTGGCTTATAGTAATTGCATTTGTACCTCTTGTCAGGACAATGCCGATAGCGGCAATGCTTTGGCTTATTGCCGGAGGTTTATTGTACACTGTTGGCGCAGTTATTTATGGCACTAAATGGCCGAAGCTGAAATCAAAAGTATTCGGGTTTCATGAGATGTTTCATGTTTTTGTATTGTACGGAAGCTTTTGTCACTTCTGGATGATGTTCAGGTACATATTGTATTTGTAGTAATAAAATCGGATGCGTCTTGGGACGCATTTTTTCTGTACAAATTTTTATTGCTGAGCAAATAAAATGTGACTGTTCAAATTTTCCTACATATAATAATATGCGCAGGAAAATATAATTACGTACGATTTAAATGATGGATTATAAGTTTACATAATGTAAAGCTATGATGAGAAATAAGAAGATAATCAACAATATTAAATATTAAGCGCGAAAATTAGCGGCAGGACGTGCTTTACTCACTGAAGTTTATATGATATATTCTTAAACGTTGTTCCAAATTACGAATACAAGGAATGCAAATTACCACGAAAAACCAGCAAAATCAGTATTGACAACAGAAAAGTGGTATGATAACATAGTAAAGGTCGGCGGCTGATTCGCCGGCAGGATATGAGAAGAATCGCAAGATCTTCCATATAGGATTGATCCTTGAAAACTAAACAGTGTAAAATGAATAAAACCAAGAATTCTTTTGAGTTAGGTCAAATGAAAAGTTAGAATTCGCAAAAGCGAATCAGATATTAACTTAAGAGTTTGATCCTGGCTCAG
>JAGOLK010000115.1 GCA_017994115.1 Clostridia bacterium
AGCTGCTATAACCAGGACGGGGTTGAAGTGCTGGACGGCGAAGCTCTGGTAATAGCGCCAAGAGAATAGAAAGAAGGGACTTTATGCAATCAGTTATCAGAAACCAAAAGGATGTTGAACCGGTAAAGAATCCAAAGCACAACGAGGTATACGGCAGGCTGCTTACTAAACAGGAGGAAAACGGCAGGCTTTCCGCACATCTGACTACCGTTAAGCCGGGAGGAGAAATCCTTCCCCATACCCATGAGGTGCTTGAAGTATTTTATGTAATTGAGGGGGAAGGCTCGGCGCTGGTTAACGCTGTAAGGCAAAAGGCGGAAAAAGGTACTATTATTGCTGCCAATGCAGGCAGCGAACATGGAATAATAAATACGGGAGAATCGGATCTGGTATTATACTGCGTGTTCTCTCCTGGAATTGCATAAAAGCTGTGGGCCATAAGTTAATACTTATAGCCCATATTTGTTCTATAGCTATAATTCCGGAATGATAGCGCAAAATATAAGGATAACATAAATTGCAGAGGTGTAATATGTTCGAAATCAGGCTTAATGAAAACGAAGCGGGCCAAAGAGCAGACAGGTTTTTAAGAAAATACCTGAAGGAGTATTCATTAGGGGATATATACAAGCTTTTCAGGACAAACAAGGTCAAGCTTAACGGCAAGCGGGTGAAGGAAAACCAAATGCTTAAAGAGGGAGACCTGCTGCAGCTGTATATTGAAAAGCCGGAAAGGGCTGCAAAGATTGCGATACCCTTGGCAAAACCTGCCGGAAGCATTGATTTGATATATGAGGATGCCAATATAATAATTGCCAATAAACCTGCAGGACTGCTCACACATCCTGATAAACCGGGGGACACCGATACTCTTCTTGACAGGGCTTTGTACCATATATTCGGTGAAAGGGAAGCTGACGAACCCCGGACCTTCTCTCCGGCAGTGTGCAACAGGCTGGACAGAAACACCAGCGGTATTGTCATAATAGCAAAGAACTACAAGACACTTAAGGCAGTAAACCATTCCATCAGGGAAAGAGGAATAAGAAAGCTCTACCTTTGCATTGCAGCCGGTAAAACGGATAAAAACGGTGAGATAAAAGGATTCTTGGAAAAAGACCGGGACAGGAACATTGTTTCTGTTAAAGAGAATGGAACCGGAGATGGGAAGCAGATACATACAATATTCAGGACCCTTGCCGTATCAGAAAGCATCAGGGAGCTGGGCAGGCAGTTTTCACTCCTGGAGGCAGAGCTTGTGACCGGAAGGTCCCATCAGATAAGAGCACATTTTGCATACCTGGGTCATCCTCTTGCAGGTGATGTGAAATACGGCGACAAGACAATAAATGAATACTTCAGAAAAAGATATGGCCTGAAGCATCAATTCCTGCATGCCCACAAGGTTGCTTTTGAAGAAGTACACGAGGATATAAGCTATCTTAAAGGAAGGAGTTTTCATTGCAACTTGGATCAAACTGCTGCAATGATGGCTGCTTCGCTGTTTGGAACGGATTGGGTATAAAAAACACCTGCCGAGGGAAAAATTTAAGGGAGGTGTTTTTTTGTGCGCAAAAGAAAGATTCAGGACCCGGTGGCAGCAATTGTCGACGCCGCAAAATCAGATAACTGTGTGGAAGATGTACTGAATATGATAGAAGCTCCAAAAATAATCGGGCAGGGAGCTTGTGTGGTAATAACCGCAAATATGGTGGACAATAAGCCTGCGAGTACGGGAACCGTTGTTCATCCTGATTTATTGAGAAAAGTAATAAGATATGCAAAGAAATTCAATCCCTCAAGAATTGTAATCGCTGCCGGCTCCGGGGGCGCGCCTACACAGAAGGTTTTTGAAGAAATCGGCTTTAACAGGATAATTCGCGAGGAAGAAATAGAATTCATGGACCTGAATTACGGACCCTATATCGAACTGAGGCTCAACCATGATATTATTCCTTCAATTAAAATAAACAAGCTGTGTGAGGAGATGGATGTACATATTTCATTTACCCCGATAAAAATGCACAAGGAAGCTACGGTATCCCTGGGGATAAAAAATGTGGCCCTTTCATGGCCTCCTGCCGAGATCCACGGAATGCCGAAAAAGAAGCTGGGCATTCATGAGGACCTGCATAGTTTCATTGCGGCAATGGGTGAGGTTGTGCCGATAGATATAACTTTACTCTCGGGGATGAACGGCATGATATGGACTGGCCCCAGCGACGGCAAGGCTGTAAGTTCTAATCTCATCGTAGCCGGTACAGACCCGGTGGCGGCGGATGCAGTTGCGGCAAGAATGATGGGCTTGCTGCCTCAGGCAGTGCATTATCTTTTTGAATTGCATAGAAGGGGTTTGGGCCAGGCTGACATAAAAAAAATAAATATGAAAGGAGTACCGATTGTGCAGGCGGAAGAAATGTTCAGCATGGCAGCACTAGGCGAAAGCATAGCTATAGACAGACTGAAGATATTGACTTTTCATGGAGATTAAACAAACCTATAAGGAAAACTGCCGAATACGGAGGAGTTCCGGTAAAGTTTATAGGCTATCTCGGATAAGAACGGATAGATATGGATAGGAATGTTTAATCGCATTTTGGCAGGGTTCGTTTGCAAGAAATTGTAAAAGAAATAGGTTATAATAGAATTAAGATAAACGTCGACGTTATTTATATATGAAACAAATGACGAATTTAGGTTGTGTTTGAAATAGCTTTATATATCATTTGGAGGTGTTGATCAAGAGAGAAAGCAAAAATTTATTATTATCACAACCAAATTTGAAAGAAAGAGGTGGAATTATGGATAATAATAGAGTATTACTTTCGAACCTGAAAGCCTATCATAAGTTGGAGAAGCTATTGAAGATTCAGGAAGCATTGGATAGCAACAAGATAATACAAAAAGCAAAAGCCAATGATACAAAAGTTGAAAGTTGTACGGCATCAAATCCGATAATCTAGAACGAAAAAATCGACGCAAGTCGATTTTTTTATATGCTATAATTATTAAGAGTGCAAATAATAAAGAGTAGCGGGGCGTTGGTATGCAAAAAGAATACCTGGTAAGGCTCAGTGAAAATAGAATATTTGTCGACGCTTATATGTCGCAGCAGCTTGGTTTTTCTTCCAGGCAGATAAAGAAGCTGTTCAAGGACAAAAAGGTAAGTATTAACGGAAAATCGGCATACAGGGATAACAAGCTGAAGGACGGAGATGTTCTTGAGGTGAATTTGTCCGGAGAGACGAGAGAGGATATAGTTCCGGAAAACATTAAGCTTGATATTATTTATGAAGACGAATACCTCTTGGCAGTCAACAAGCCTCCTTACATGCTGGTGCACCCTACACCCAACCACCCCGGGGGAACCTTGCTTAATGCAGCCGCTCATTATTTTGCAGGGAAGGGGGAGGAAGTATCGCTGCGCCTTCTGAACAGGCTGGATATGAATACCTCCGGAATTGTTGTTATGCCAAAGAACGGGCTGGT
>JAGOLK010000004.1 GCA_017994115.1 Clostridia bacterium
TAATGGGAAGGTAAGTCAGTTATCTCGGGCATTAAGGGGCTTTAGAAACAGCGGCTATATTATATGAGTTACCTAGACATAAAGGGTGAGTCTGCTTTTTAAAAACCGAGAACAAATTGACACCGCCGCCATAATAACAAACAGTGGACAAACATAAGCATATTGATTACAATATATATGTCATGCAAAAGACTTAGTAATATGTTTGGTGCAAAACATACAATAAGGTGATTATTTTGGGAGATAAAAAAAACTTAAATAACAGTCTTGATAAAACTCTGAATATGCTGGCCTACTTTAATGAAGACAGACAAGTAATAGGCTTGAGTGAGCTTTCTCGGCTTTCAGGCATTCCAAAAGCAACAGTATATAGAATGATTTCAACTCTTGAAGCTCATGGATTTATTAATAGGGTGGATGTGCTAGGCAAGGAAAATCAATACAAGCTGGGGCTCAGGTTTCTGGAATACGGAAAATTAGTCAGTAATGGCCTGGAAATCAGGAATATCGCACTGCCTCATATGGCAAAGTTCAGGGATAAGGTAAATGAATGTGTACAGCTTATCGTAAGGGATAATGACGAAGCTATGTATATAGAAAAGCTTGAGTGCAAGCAGTTTATCAGGCTATATACCAGGATAGGCAGACGGGCTCCCCTGTATGGCGGTGCCTGCCCCCGTGCAATACTTACTTTTCTGCCTGATGAAGAAATAGACAGGATACTTAATTCTGTGAATTTGGTCAAATATACGAAAAACACTGTTGTTGACAAGAAAAAACTTAAAGAGATGATAGAACAAGACAGGCAAAGGGGATATACCGTAAGCTACGGAGAACTGGAACCGGAGACTGTTGCTATCGGTGCACCGATATTTGACCACAAAGGTAATGTAGCCGGTTCTTTGAGTGTTGCAGGACCGGATAGCCGATTTACTGAAAAAGAGCTGCCTTATCTTACAGATGAGTTATTGAAAACAACGAGAGAAATTTCAAAAGCCCTGGGCTATAATAAATAATATTTAAACAATAAAAGAAACTGTGAACCAATACGGATTCACAGCTTTTTTTTGCATATAATAATAGTCATAATAATTGATTTTTCGAAAAATTCAAATTTATTATTATAATGCGGAGAAAAAGGAGTTATTATATTACTATGGTAAAAATTAAACCATCGGTTCACATATTGAGACGAAAGGAGGGGAAATATGGGAAACATTGTCGATCTAAACAGTGATGTAGGGGAAAGCTATGGAGCCTACAAATTAGGACTGGATGAAGAGGTACTCAAGTATGTGTCATCTGTCAACATAGCCTGCGGATGGCATGCGGGAGATCCTATGGTTATGGAAAAAACTGTTGCATTAGCCGTTGAAAACAAGTTAGGTATAGGTGCCCATCCAGGATATCCCGATCTGATTGGTTTTGGAAGAAGAAACATGGATATTTCACTAAAAGAAGCAAGAAATTATTTAATTTATCAAATAGGCGCACTAAACGCATTCGCCGAAGCAGCGGGAACCGCTTTGCAGCACGTAAAGCTTCACGGTGCATTTTATAACACTGTATCAGCAAATGCAATACTTGCAAAAGAAACAGCCAAAGCCATTTATGATGTAAACAAAAACCTGATAGTACTGGCATTGGCAGGAAGCGAACTGGCCAATGCAGCAAGGGAGATAGGATTAAAGGTTGCAGAAGAGGTTTTTGCCGACAGAGCATATAATTCAGATGGTTCTTTAGTTTCCAGAAAACTCCCGGGGTCAGTTATTCATGATAAGGATCTGGCCATAGAAAGAGTAATTAGAATGGTCACAGAGAGAAAAGTCAATGCTATAGACGGAACAGACATTAGTATCAATGCGGATTCTATCTGCGTACATGGCGATAATCCGGAAGCAGTGTCTTTTGTAAGGCTTATCAGAGAAAGTTTGGAAAAGCGTGGAATTCAAATCAAGCCTATAAATCAATTTATTTAAGGGAGGATGATATAATGACTACACCAAGTGCAGAGTCAAAAACAACTAATAAGAAGGTTACATTTTCAATCATCATGGGTGCAGCATTCATCATGGCTACTTCAGCGATAGGACCGGGCTTTCTGACGCAGACTGCGGTTTTTACAGAACAATTCAGAGCTTCTTTTGCATTTGTCATCTTATTATCAATACTTATTGATATTGCAGCACAAATGAATGTGTGGAGGGTTATCGGCATATCCGGAATGAGAGGTCAGGATATTGCCAATAAGGTATTTCCCGGGTTGGGATATTTTGTAGCCGCATGTGTTTCTCTGGGGGGGCTTGCATTTAACATAGGAAATATCGGTGGGGCTGCTTTGGGCGTCAATGTACTGTTCGGTGTTGATGTAAAGGTAGCTGCTGTAATTTCTGCAGTTGTAGCAATAATTATATTCCTGTCAAAACAAATAGGAGCGGCAATGGACAAGTTTGCCAAATTCCTTGGCGTTATAATGATTTGCCTTGTACTGTTTATGGCAATCAAAACACAGCCTCCTGTAGGTGAAGCTGTTATCAGGACCTTTGTACCTGAGACCTTCTCCTTTATGACATTGCTAACCCTGGTCGGCGGTACCGTAGGCGGTTACATTACCTTTGCCGGCGGTCACAGGTTAATAGACGGAGGTATTACCGGGATAGAAAATATAAAGGATATAACAAAAGGTTCCGTGAATGGTATTATAATTGCATCAGTAATGAGAATCCTTTTATTCCTGGCTATATTAGGCGTTGTATCAACCGGATTCAAGCTGGATCCCGCAAATCCGCCGGCTTCCGCATTCAGGCAGGGCGCAGGCATTATAGGCTATAAGTTCTTCGGCGTAGTTCTCTGGTCAGCCGCCATAACATCTGTTGTAGGTGCGGCCTACACATCGGTATCCTTCCTTAGATCCTTCTCAAAGAATATAAATGACCATTATAATTACTGGATCATAGCTTTCATTGTCCTATCAACAGGTATTTTTGTTACAATCGGCCAGCCTGTAAACCTCTTAATCGTGGCAGGTTCTCTCAATGGCCTTATTCTTCCGGTAACGTTAGGCACCATGCTGCTGGCCTCCGGAAAAAAGAATATTATCGGCGAATACAAACATCCTAAGTGGTTATTATGGTCAGGTATAATAGTTGTTGTCCTTACAACATACGCAGGATACAAGTCATTGCTTGGAATAGCTAAATTGTTCCAATAAAATTATTCTGTGAGAGGGTGCCTCCGGCACCTTCTCAAATTATTACGAGGCGTAAAGTTGTCCAGCAAACGATAAGCATATCTTCCGCCTCGTTGAAATCTTGTTAAAATCAGGGGAGTGTGGTGATAGTATGTACGAAGAAGCACGTTATCTGATGTCCGGAGATAAAGGCCTGGTGGTTGAGTTTGGAAATGAAATAAGTGAGCCAGTAAACGAAAAAGTAAGAGGTTTGTATTTGGCAATACAAAAGAGCCAAATGCCGGGAATATATGAATTGATTCCCACTTACAGATCTCTTTTGATACAATATAATCCTCTGGAGATAGAGATAGACAGTCTTATTGAAAAGTTGTCAGAAATTGAAAAGGATCTGGGGGCCATTGACCTTCCGAAGCCAAGGATAGTAGAGATACCAACAATATACGGCGGGGAATTCGGGGAGGATCTGGGCTTTGTAGCAGAACACAATGGGCTGAGTGAGGATCAAGTAATCAAGATACATTCATCTATTGATTACCGTATATATATGCTGGGATTTACCCCCGGGTTTTCCTATCTGGGGGGCATGTCCGAAAAAATAGCAGCACCAAGGCTAAAGACTCCCAGAACAAAGATACCCGGAGGTTCTGTAGGTATTGCAGGCAAACAAACCGGCATATATCCCATGGAAAGCCCGGGAGGTTGGCAGCTTATAGGCAGGACTCCCGTCAAGCTGTACGATCCTTCCAGTGAAACACCTATAATACTGCAGGCAGGAGATTATATCAGATTTATTCCGATTGATAAAGACGAATATGATTATATCCATGACTTAGCGGAGAAAAAACAATACAAAATAAAAATAGTAACAGAATAGGCAGGCGAGAGATATGAAAGATATAGTAATTATCAATCCCGGGCTATATACTACTGTGCAGGACCGGGGAAGGTGGGGATACCAGGAGTATGGGATGCCTGTTACAGGAGCTATGGATGACTATTCCCTCAGATTAGCCAACATATTGGTAGGAAATGATGAGTATGATGCAGTTCTGGAGACTACCTTGAACGGACCTGAAATATCTTTCAACACTGATGTTGTTGCGGCAATTACAGGAGCGAACATGGTGCCCAGGGTAAACGGCTATACTGTCCCCATGTGGAGATCTCTTAAACTATTCAAAGGGGATGTGCTTTCCTTTGAAATGGCGAGAGAGGGAACAAGAGGCTATATAGCTTTTGCCGGAGGGCTGGATATTCCGGCTGTAATGGGCAGCCGTTCAACTTATGTAAGAGGTGCCATAGGCGGCTATGAAGGCAGAAAGCTGAAAAGCAATGATGAAATAGATTTGAGGGACAAAAACCTCCCTATAGAGCAATTGGCCGGCAGGATCATACCTCCGCAATACATACCTCAATATGAAGACAGCTGTATAATAAGGGTTATTCCGGGTCCCCAGGATGACTATTTTACAGAAGAGAGTATAGAGAAGTTTTTCAGCTCGGAGTATGAAATTACAAAGGAAGCCGACCGGATGGGCTACAGGCTTTCAGGGCCCCAACTTATGCATAAAGCCGGAGCGGATATAATTTCCGACGGCATTAATCTGGGTTCTGTTCAGGTACCCGGCCATGGAATGCCTATAGTAATGATGTCAGACAGGCAGACTACAGGAGGATACACAAAAATAGCCACGGTGATTTCGTCGGATATCCCTGTAATGGCACAGCTGAAGCCCGGCAATAAGGTGAGATTTGAGAAGATTGATATCCGAGAGGCCCATAAGGTTTTAAAAGAATACGAGAACAAAATTAAAGAAATAAAAGACTATGTAAACAGTTACCGGTTATACACTGCAAGAATGAAACGCTACAATCTCAAAATCGAAGGTGTCAGCTACGAAGTTATTGTAGAGGAGATTATTTAAAGGAGTGAGAAATATAAAAGAATCTAAAGAACTAATAGCCGTCATAACTGCTGCTGTTATGGCAATGTCGGAAGGCAAAACTAATTTTGTGATAAGATCCATTAGAAGGACATCAAAAGGCTTGAGCAATTGGGTGCTTTCAGGATGGTTCAAATAAAGCTAACCGCGGGCTGCAATAAAAAAGGACTTCACTCTATGAGTCAGTCCTTTTTTGTACTTTAATATATCTTCTTCCCGATAGATTTACAAGGAATTTACAATCTCGGTAATACCCTTCTCCCTTATTCGCTTTAGAGGGCCGATAACCGAAAAAACAGTAACTGTTGATACAAGCACCAAAATAATAATTATTTGAAGCAGCGGAAACCTCCATTTTATATTAAAGCTTGAAAGATAATTCATAATCAGCAACTTTTGCAGCAATAACCCCAGTACGGATCCTGCAGCAGATCCGATCAGGCTGTATGTTGCAGCTTCGGCCAGAACCATCCTGTTCAGCTGCCTGCCTGACATTCCGACTGCTCTCATTACTCCCAGGTACCTTGTTTTTGTTACCACGCTGGTATTCATAGTATTTATGATGTTCAATATGCTTATTATTGCAATGACAGCGACAAAGCCGTATACAAAAACCGCCATGGTCAAAAACAACTGATTCATCTCAGAATTCTTCTGGCGCATATCCCGAAGGCTGATACCGTCAACTGCCATACTCTTCAGAATTTCAACCGTTACCTCATCTTTTTTGTTCTTCAATTGAACATCAATAACCTTGAAGCCGGTCTCTCCCATAATGTCGGAAAACACCTTCTCAGTTACAACAAATGCAGTCAAGACCGGCTCCGGACTGTTAAAGGGCACCTGCCTCAGTATCCCCATCACCTTAAGCTCCTTTTTCCCTGTGGGTGTATCAATATATATCCTGTCTCCAAGCTTAAGGCCGGCAGTCTCTGTTGTAATATTATTCCTCAAGTTTTGTGCAACAGCAATTATACCATTTTCCTCATTCATCCCGGCTGCTGAAAGCTCACCCTCCAGTAAGTCTGCCTTTGCCCATCTGAATTGGTTCTCATCATAGGAAATCAGCCAGGATTTCTCAGGGGGTATAAAAAGGCCGTTGCCTTCTGTCTTTATCTCCTTAAAGCTTTTTTTATATGATTCGTTAAGTCTTGAAACATCAAAGGATGCATTAACATAGGCAAGTTTTCTCCCATAAACCCTTTTAACTCCATCCAATCCTGACAGCCTTTCAAAAATCCCCTCTCCCACACTCTGCTCAGAAACCAGGGAAATGTCAGGGGTATAGGGCTTTGTGGTTTTCAGGGAAGTATACATGAAATCAATAAATACGTTAAAGCCCAGGAACATGATTATACATAGTGCAATAGAACATGACATCAGAAAGAGGGTTTTCTTTTTCATGAAAGCACTGTTTACTCCAATTGCAGTTTCCAGGCCCATAAGCTTTGATAAATAGCCCTTCTTAACAGTTTTTGAAATTTTCATCTCTTTGCTTCCCGATACGGCATTTATGGGCGAAACCCCTGCGGCCTTTTTTGCAGGTACCAGGGAAGAAATAAAAACAGTCAGGAATCCAATTGCTATTCCCAGCAGAATCCCCGAAATGCTGATGCTGAATAACGGGATTTCACCGAAAATTGTATTGTTGTAAAATTTCAGTATTGCAGAGCAGAAAAGCGCCATCAGCATACCTAATGCTATACCCGGAGGAATTGCCCTTAAAGCTATGGCAAGCCCTTCTTTTCTTACCAGCTTTTTTATCTGTGCTTTTGATGCACCGATGCATCTTAACAGTCCGAATTGCCTCACTCTCTCC
Organism: Clostridia bacterium; assembly: GCA_017994115.1. GTDB lineage: Bacteria > Bacillota > Clostridia > Lutisporales > Lutisporaceae > BRH-c25. Next base: position 6,956 of record JAGOLK010000004.1, read on the forward strand.
ATGACTGAAATATTAAAGGTATTGTATATCATGACTACACCCGCCGCAAGAACCAGAATGAACAGGACAGCCCCTACGGTATACAGCCCGGTTGCCGCTTTGTGCTCACTTTGTCCTATGACTGAAAGCAAATGGTTGTTCAATCCTATTCTATCGCCAGCAAGGCTCAATTCTTCTTTTATATCAGCAACTGCCCTGTTAATTTTCACCTTGTTTTTGAACTCAACGAAAAACAGGTTCTGCTTTATATCAGAAATACCGTCTGCTCCCGATAGGGACATCATTACCCCCGGTACGCCTGCAGCCTTCATTTTGCCCAGGTCATTATAAATCCCGCTTACTGTGAATTCCTTTTCTGTTTTGTCCTCAAAGGCAATTCTGACTATATGCCCTGTTTCTTCTTCTTGAAGTAAGCGTTCCGCTGCCCATGCCTCAAGCATTACTTCGTTTTTCCCTCTTGGAAAATTCCCTTTCAGAACTTCAATATTCAAATTTCCCGCAAATACTTCTTCCAGTGCTCCAAGCCTGCAGTCAGTCCCGTTTATTTTCCCAGTCCCCAAGTCCTTCCATCTTCCGGCATTTCGGACATCAATACGGCTTCTTATAATAGCTGCTTCTTCATCAGAGGCATCTTTAACGGCAAGATGATAATTGCCATAGGTATAAATCACCTGAAGCTTTTCAAACCTTAAGAAGACATCAACCATCGAAAATATCCCGGTTACAAGTGCAACTGATATTGTGACGCTTATGACAGCCAGCCTCGTCTTTTTGCTGTGGGCTTTAAGATAATTCTGTACAAGCATCAGATAGCTTTTCATCTCACGCCGCCCCCCAGCTCTGTAACAATTCCGTCCTCAACTCTGAATACCCGGTCACCATAAGAAGCATAGTTCTCGTTATGAGTTATCATAAGAAGGGTCTGCCTGTATTTATCCACCGACAGCTTCATCAAGTCAATAACATCCCTGCTGCTCCTGCTGTCAAGGTTTCCTGTAGGCTCATCGGCTAAAATAACAGCAGGCCTGGCCGCAAGGGCCCGCCCTATTGCCACACGCTGCTGCTGCCCCCCCGAAAGCTGATTGGGCAGATGATGCCTCCTCTCTGTAAGCCCCAATGTATTAAGGAGTTCATCGATATATTCCTTTTCGGGCTTTTTATAGTCCAGCAGCAGGGGAAGAACTATATTCTCCTCAACATTCAATTCGGGTATCAGGTTGTATGCCTGAAAAATAAAGCCTATGCTCCGTCTGCGGAATACAGCCAGTTCTTCCTCTTTCATAACAAATATATCGCGCCCGTTTAGAAAGACCTTGCCGGAAGTCGGATTATCCAATGCCCCGATAAGATTGAGAAGTGTGCTTTTTCCCGAACCTGAAGGCCCGACAATAGATACAAATTCCCCTTTTTCAATAGAAAAGGAAGCATTTTTCAGGGCTTCCACTTTGGTTTCTCCCTTTCCATAAGTTTTTGACAGATTCTCCGTTCTTAATATTTCCATTTTTTACACCTCAATGCTATTAAGTGCTTTTTTCACAGAATAACATACCAACCTTACTCTAATATTTATTGAAGCTTACAATTTTGTAATCCGGGAAGGTGGACAACGAATTTTGTGCCCGCTCCCGCCGTACTTTCTGCAGTTATGAACCCGTCATGCATTTCAATGATTGTTTTGGCCAAGGTAAGCCCTATACCGGTTCCCTGCTTGTTCTGAGAAAACTTGCTCCTATAAAACCTTTTGAAAATATGGTTGATATCATCAGGGTGTATACCTTCCCCATTGTCTTCAACAGTAATTTTTACCATCAGCGGAGTTTCTTCTGCCAGAACTCTGATATGGTTTCCCGGATTAGTGTGCTCCACTGCGTTCTTGAACAAGTTGCTCAAGGCTTCAAGGATCCACTCCCTGTCGCAGCTGTATGAAATGCTGCTGTCAACATTTATTTCAAAGGTTTTGCCTTCTATTTGCAGCCTTGCCTCAAAGCTTTCCGCTACTTGCTCTATGATATCCTTTAAAACGTGGCTTTTCTTGTTTAGCTCAATAATACCCGCGTCCAGCCTGGCCAGCTTCAAAAGGCCGGCTATCAGATTATGCATACGCTCAAGCTCCCTGGCACTTTTATCCAGGAATTTTGATATTACCTCATTTTGTACATTTTCACTCCTCATGATTTCATTGTACATCCCAAGGGCTGATAACGGCGTCTTCAACTGGTGGGAAACATTTTCCAAAATATCCTTCATGAAATTCCTGTTCTGCCTCTCCTTCTTAATATGCGCATACAATGATGAGGTCATGGCATTAATAGATACCGCAAGCTTGGGCAGGCTGCCTTCGCCGCTGTCCTCAAGCCTTCCGGAAGCATGCCCCTTTATTATTCCGTTTATATCGCTGCTATATTGGTCTATTGTTTTAAAATGCAAGTTCAGGAACGAAATGACGGAAAGCAGAACTGCAAAACCTGAAATAGCTGTAAGAACAAGATATGCCGCCATGTTCATCCTATAAAACCTGTTTGCCCGGGGAACCAAAAACAATTCTGTGCTTTGCTTGTATCCGGATTGCCCAAGCAAAGCTTTTCCTGCTTCAATATCAGCGGAGGATTTTTCTGCTGCGAAAGCAGACCGTATTTCCGAAGAAAGCTCCGGATGTGCCCGCTCCAAATATCCTGCAAGCTCATAATCATGTGCAATAATTGCATTTTTGAAGTGGAGCGCATTTATATATGCAGCAGCCTGAAAAACTGCAATTCCGATTACAAGAATCAGTACCAGCTGAATCAGAAGCCGTTTTGCGCTCTTATTAATCAGTAAATTCATAGCTTATCCCTCTGTTATATTCCATTTATACCCCATTCCCCTTAGTGTCACCAGGAATGAAGGATGTTTCGGATTTTCTTCAATTTTCTCCCGCAGCCTGCTTATATAAACATTCAGGGTATTGTCATCAATAAAGCTCTCATGAGAATCCCACAATTCCTGCATTATCTGATCTCTGGACATAACCCTCCTGGGATTTTTCATGAACAGGCACAGCAATTTATATTCGGCTGATGTAAGCTCCATATCCTTTCCGTTTTTTAATGCCCTGCCTTCCAAAAGCTTAACCACAATCCCGTTTGAGCTTAGTTCAGTCTTGCTGCTCTCTGTACTGCTGCGCCGCAATATGGCATTTATCCTGGATATTAACTCATTTAGCTTGAAGGGCTTGGATATATAGTCATCTCCGCCCAGATCCAGCCCCATTACAACATTTACCTCTTCATCGGAGGCTGTCAGAAAAATAATCGGGACAGCGGATTGCTGCCTTATACTTTTGCATATGTCAAAGCCGCTTCCGTCCGGAAGCATCAAATCCAGTATAATCAATTGATATTCATTTAGACTGAAAATTTCCCCGGCCTCTTTCACAGTCCTTGCAACAGTTACATCAAAATCATGCTTGGAAAGTGAGAACTTCAGGCCTTCAATCAAGCTTAAATCATCTTCGACCAATAGTATTCTTCTCATGCTCATTCCCCCATCTCCAATACCTTTTAAAAATCAATATGATTGTTAAATCTTTTTCACAGCATCTATATTAGTATAACATTTCCATATACTTCTGGTAAACAAACTGCCGGCAAATAGAGAAAAGCAGTAATGAAAAAGAAAAGGAGTATCGCTGACTACTTATCAAGTAGCTGCAACACTCCCTTTTGCTCCATATTATCTTCTGAAGTCTCTGCTGTTGTTTCTCTGTGCTTTTTTTGCTTTTCTGCAGTCAGGGCATCTCTGAGGTTCGTTTTCGAAACCTTTTTCCTTATAAAAAGCCTGCTCGCCTTCTGTGAATACAAATACTGTTCCACAGTCCTTGCAAGTCAAATTCTTATCAGCCATTTTTTTACCTCCTATTATTTATTAGGATTTAACAACTTTCAAACATTATACATTCTCCTGATAAACAAAAGGAAATGGTTTTAATATCGTTAAATCACCGGTTATATAAGTATATCACCGGTACCATTTAATGTCAACAGTTATTTATTGCGCAAAAACGCCAATGTGAACTGGGCATAGAATATCTCCTTATAAAGTCAATAATTTACAATTATTATTTGATAAACAGATTAATTTATGCTGATGATTCTAATGCTTCTTTTTTTGGGATAACTTGATTTTCATGACCCTCCTGCATATATTTTAATGATTGAATTATGCTTAAATGAGGTCGTGAAATGTATAAAGGCTTAAAAATATTTACACTGTTTTTTCTTATTATATTTTTGTGTTCATATATCACATACAGTATTGAACCGGCAGAAACAACATCAAATCCTGCTTCCCCTTCACCTGCTCCTGCGTCTGCACCTGATCCTGCAGCTGAATCCCTTCCCGTGCCGGAGTCCCCTGCGGAGGCAGTACCTTCACCTGCCCCCGAGCAGCAGGAGGCTGAACAGCCTGATGAAGCTCAACAGCAAGCTGCTTCGGACTTCAATAAAGAAGTTGAAGAAATTATAATAAAACGGATTAATTCATATTATAAAAACGGGGGCAGGGGAACCATAGGAATATATATCAAGGAACTGAACACCGGTTTTGAATATGCTTTCAACGGGGAAAAAACAAATCCGGACAATCCTAAAGAAGGGTACTTCAATTCCGCCTCCACCTGCAAGCTTTTATCAGCGGCAGTAATGTACTACATGAACAGCTGCGGGGAATTGGAGCTTGACAAGGTCTATACCGATGAAACCACTAAAAGCAAATACAATCTAAAATATCTATTATCCAGAATGATAAGCCATTCCGTAAATGATTATTTCAATATTACCCTTCGCCATTTGGGTTCTGAAAAGATAAATGAGATCCTTACGAAGCTGGGCACAAGATACAGCATTGTATACAGCGAAATAATGCCTGCCCAAGGCACCTCTGCCAAAAATAACATCAAGAGATACGGGATTTCGAAGTCTCCCAGAACCACCCCAAAGGATCTTGGGCATGTGCTTGAACTGTTGTACCGGGGCGAGACCTTCGGAGCGGACAATGACAAGCTATTCCTGGAAGCTCTTCTGAACAATATATATTCAAACAGGCTGCCTGCAGGTGTAGGCTACAAATCTCCTGTCGCACACAAGACAGGCACCAGCCCGGATGAAGGAGTCTATAACGACGCCGGGATAATATTCCTCAGTGATAACCCCTATATAATGGTGGTAATGAGCAAGGACAGCGGCTCAAGCATACAATCCCTATACAGAACCATAACCGGAGAGATATATGAATTCATGAAAAAGAGGGCTGAAACCCAGTCCTCTTCTTAAAACAATACTCTGTTATCTCCGATACGCTTGGTAATCTTATTCTGATCAAAATAATCCAGGAGTGCCATAGCATATTTTCTGCTGGTGCCCAGCAGATCCCTGAATTGGCCAAGCTGTATCGAACCGTTGTCTTTTATATACTTCCTTAAAAGCCCTGCCGCTTCATTATAAGCATCCTTTGAAAACGCAATATCCTCATCCAGCTTCACAAGCTCCCCCATCTCAATCAGAGCAATGTATACCTCCTGGCACTGGTTTATGTTCAAACGGTTTGCTGCCGCCAGTTCTGAAAGCCTGGGAGGATTGAACCGGTTCTTTTTATATTCCTGCAGGATAGTACCTCTAATATGCTCCTGCTGTTTGTTGAATTGCACCTTAAAACCGCTTAGTGCGGCATATTGATTCTCAAGCCTGATAATTCCGCCGTCTTCAAAATATCCGAAAACCATATCAGCCAGTCTTGGCTTCATACCTTCAAAAACCTTGGTTCGAAGCTCTTCCTTTGATATTCCGCTTTTCAGCGGATTTCTCCTGTGATATGACTCCAGCAGCTCTGTAAGCTTGGTCTCCACATCCCTCAGATACTTTGCATGAAGTATATAAGTCTCGTCTCCAAGCCTGAATTCGGTAATAAGCTTTTTCTCCAGAAGCTCTGCAGCTATTTTGTCATAAAGCTCGGCAGTCATGTTTCCTGCTGCCTTTAATACCGTTTTCTTTTCGGGAAATTTATCGCTGTTCTGTATCAGGTACCTCTCGACTACCTCGGTTGGATTGCCCTGCTCTTTAATCTTCAGCTCATCTATTACTTCCTCTTTAAAGCGCTTTCTCTTGGGAGGATTAGGGTCCAGCACTGTCCCTCCTCCTATGGTAAGCATTGGAGAATATGTCCTGATAACAAAACGGTCTCCCTTCATGCAGGTAGTCTCCTCCTCCAGCCTGAGCTGCACGAATGCACTCTCCCCAGGCTTCAATTCTTCCCTGTCCAGAAGCACTACTCTGCACATTATCTCAGAGGTTCCGTGATAAAATCTTAACCTATCCCTATTGTCAATAGTTTTATCCGCATTCTTCAATATTTCCAGCCTTGCATCCAGCATCATTGTAGGTTCCATACACCCGGGCTGTGCTAAAATATCTCCCCTTCGGATTTCATCAAGCTTTATATTTGCGATATTTATAGCCACTCGCTGTCCTGCGTATGCAGTCTTTACATTTTTTTCATGTACCTGTATGGAACGTACTCTTGTCTCAGTTTTGCGGGGATATATCTCAATCCTGTCCCCCTCATTTATGCTGCCCGAAATAAGCGTACCTGTCACTACAGTACCAAAGCCTGTTATGGTGAAGGCTCTGTCTACGGGAAGCCTGAATACCTTATAAGCATCCTTCTCTTCCACAATTTCTGTCACCGAATCTATCTCCGCAATAAGCTCCTTCAGCCCTTCACCGCTAATTGACGATACAGGTATTATACTTGCATCTTCAAGGAAAGTGCCTGCAGTCTCTTCCCTGACCTGTTCAATTATCATTTCCAGCCATTCCGGGTCTACCATGTCCTTTTTTGTAAGCGCTATGATGCCCTTCTTCACCTGCAGCAGTGAAAGTATGTTGAGATGCTCCCTGGTCTGAGGCATTACACCCTCATCTGCAGCTATCACAAGTATGACTGCATCAATTCCTCCGGCACCTGCAAGCATGTTTTTGATAAACCTCTCATGGCCGGGAACGTCAATAATTCCGGCTCTTCTCCCGCTTGGAAGGTCAAAGTATGTAAAGCCCAGCTCAATGGATATTCCTCTTTCCTTTTCTTCTTTCAGCCTGTCAGTATCCCTTCCCGTCAAAGCTTTTATGAGAGTTGTCTTCCCATGGTCAATATGCCCTGCTGTTCCTATTATCACATTCTTCAAGCCTGACCCTCGCCTTCCCTCAATTTACTTCCGGATTGCTGGGTAAACGCCCATAACATTGCATTTTCCACAACCTTATATTCATCATCCATTATTGTCCTGATGTCAAGCAGCAGCCTATCCCTGGCTATCCTTGCTATCACCGGAGTCTTGTATGCCCTCAGCTTTTCTTCCAGTCCCGTCAGGGATACTGCCTTTGGCTTTATTGCAACAACCTTTGTAGGCATTTTATGCAAAGGCATTGAGCCTCCGCCCACTTCGGAAAACTCATCCTCAATTCCTATTGCTGCCATATCACCTATGGATTTTTTCAGCCTTACACCAAGGCGCCTGGCTTTTTTGCCCAACTCTTCGCCATCATAGGTAAGCATTCGAAGTACAGGAATTTCTGCTAAAGCAAGCTCTTTATCCGTATAAAGCTTCAGAGTCCCTTCAAGAGCAGCTAAAGTAAGCTTGTCAATCCTCATTGCTCTTGTAAGAGGATTCTTCTTCATCTTGTCTATATATTCCCTCTTGCCTACAATTATACCGGCTTGAGGGCCTCCAAGCATTTTATCTCCGCTGAAGGTCACCACATCCATGCCTGCTTTGACAGCCTGCTGCACTGTCGGCTCGTAGGGCAGTCCGTACTCTGTCAGCTCCATAAGAAGCCCGCTTCCCAGGTCTTCTATTACAGGAAGCCCCAGTTTCCTGCCTAAAACCACCAATTCCTCCGACTCCACCTGGCTCGTAAAGCCCAGTATCCTGTAATTGCTCGTATGTACCTTCATAAGAGCTGCAGTATTCTCATTAACTGCGCTTTCATAGTCTTCAAGATGTGTCTTATTGGTAGTACCCACCTCAACCAGGGCGGCTCCGCTTTGCTTCATTACGTCAGGCACCCTGAAGGAGCCTCCTATTTCAACAAGCTGCCCTCTGGACACCACTACCTCCCGGCCTTTGGCCATAGTGCTCAGAACAAGCATTACCGCCGCAGCATTGTTGTTTACCGCCATTGCTGCCTCCGCCCCTGTCAGCTTGCATATCAGCTCTTCCACATGAGAGTATCTCGAGCCCCTCTCTCCCGCTTCCAAGTCCATCTCCAGGTTGGAATACCTTGAAGCGATATTCCACAGGGTATCCTTCAGCCTGCTGCTGAGGGGTGATCTTCCCAAATTTGTATGAAGCACAACCCCTGTTGCATTGACAACATTGACAAGATTATTCCTCATCATATTATGGATTTTTTCTATTATACCCTTCATAATATCGGAGCCGTTTACTGCATCCAATTCTTCGTCTTTTTTAGCGGACATGACATACTTTCTGTATTCCCCCAGGTATTCCCTTATACCTTCCACCACGGCAGTTCTTGAATACAGTACGGCCAGCCTTTCAAGCTCCTTATCTTTCATCAGTTCGTCAACGGAGGGTATGCTGCTCAATATGCTCTTTTTATCAATCATATTTTTACCTCCAAAATCAGATTCGAAATACCAGCGTTACCCCAATCCTCGCAGCTCGTATCTATATTACCTCTATTGAATATTTACCCTTTGTTTTTACTTTTCCTATTATGTTGAAATCTGTTTTATTGTTTTTTCGAAGTTCCTCCATCAGTTTCTCACTGTTTTCTTCAGGCACTGATATAAGAAGTCCGCCCGAAGTTTGAGGATCGTACATAATATCCTTGATTTCCTGCTTTATGCTTTTATCAAATCGGACATGTTCTCCTATATATCCTTCATTATTGTATGCACCTGCAGGAATTATTCCCATTTTTGCAAGTTCAATGCTTTCCTTAATAATGGGAATATAATCCGACCATATTTCCAGGGAAACATTGCTTGCTTCAGCCATTTCGTAACCATGCCCCAAAAGGCCGAAGCCTGTTATATCAGTGCAGCCGTTTATGCCAACCTTCATCATTGCCTCACAGGCATCCTTATTAAGGTACGACATAACATCCACTGCCTTTTTATATACTCCTTCATCAGTAAGATCCGCTTTTATTGCAGTATTCAATATGCCAATGCCCAGGGGCTTTGTAAGTATAAGCATATCCCCGGGCTTTGCCCCGGAATTGGCGGTTACCTTACCGGGATGCACCATTCCCATAACGGAAAGGCCGAATTTCGGTTCATCATCTTCTACGGAATGCCCTCCGACAACTATTGCGCCGGCTTCTTTAACCTTGTCCGCTCCGCCCTTAAGGATTTCTTTCAGAATATCAATAGGCAAACAAGTGGGAAAGCATACTATATTCATTGCAGTAACAGGCCTTCCGCCCATAGCATATATGTCACTTAAAGAGTTTGCCGCTGCAATCTGTCCAAAGGTATATGGGTCATCTACAATAGGAGTAAAAAAATCCATAGTCAAAATCACAGCTTTATCTTCATCTATCTTATATACGGCAGCATCATCGGAGGTATCAATACCTACTATCAAGTTTTCATCGTAAAACTTTGGCAGCTGGCACAGAACCTGTGCCAGGGTCTCCGGACCTATCTTGGCAGCTCAGCCTGAGCTTTTGGTCATTTGTGTAAGCCTTGTTTTGTTTTTGCTATCCATAATGCCGCCTCCTTTCAACTTTCCAGCTATATTTCAATTTCCACACTATTATAACATATATTCCAAGAATTTTTGACTAAATGTTTTATCTGTAGGATGCATAATCCCCCGCAAGAGCTTGTATAGTATATCGAGGCACACGGATTATGATTTTGACAAGCCTAAACTGATATGCCTTTGGAAAAGTTCTGCCGGTGTCAAAAGGCCCTCCATGGCCCGAGACACCTAAGCCGGCCTCCTACCGGCTTCACGAACTTTTTACCAAAGCCATATCAGAGGCCTGTTGCCAAAATGCATAAAAGTGTGTCCTGCTATACTATACAAGCTCTTGCTTGGTTATGCATCATCCTACAGAGCACTAGCCTTGTATAACAGTGAGCACTTATTGGCTTTGGGCAACAGAATCGAGAGAAGATACGCAGTAAAATCCGTGGGATTTACGTGAGGTAAATCCAGCACATACCAACAGGAGGTTGGGTTTATGTGCGTCAGGATTTTACAAGTATCAAGCTCTGATTCTGTCCAAAGCTAATATCGTGCGAGTCGGTATACAAGGTTATTGCTCTGGGAGTATGACTGCAAACTTATAGTTATGTCGCATCTTTCCTATTCTACCGTTATTTTATCCTTCATGCCGTTGAACTTGGCTTCGCCTATACCTCTTACCTTCTTAATATCCTCAATTGTATTGAAGGGCCCTTTCTGTTCCCTGTATTCTATGATTGCTTTTGCTGTAGCCGGACCGACTCCCTCAAGAGTATCCAGCTCTTTTTCACCTGCTGTATTAATATTTATCTTCCCCGGCTTGTTAACTGCCGCACTCTTGACCGTATTGACCCCCGGAATTGTCTTTCCTGTGTCTTGAGGGCTTTCACCCTTCTTTGGGATGTATATCGCATCTTCATCAGCAAGTCTGTATGCAAGATTAACAGCCTCCAAATCAGCTTCCTCAACAGCTCCCCCCACCAGCCTAATAGCCTCATCAAGCCGGGTTCCCTCAATGACCGTTACTACTCCGGGATTCTTGACAAAACCGAAGATATATACGGATATTTCTGCGGGCTTTGTCTCAGCCTTTGTTTCCGCCTGATCCGGAACAGCCTCAGCAAGGCTTATCTCCGTGGCCTTTTGCTGTCTTATATAAATAGTACCGCTTATAATGACCAGAACAAGTATTGCAAATGCAAGTATTGATTTTTGTGTCCTTGTAATATAAAGCATCTTGAACCTTTACCCTCCTTCATCTCACTGATAATATACATATTTCTGCATTTTCTATATATTTCCTTCTTTTCCATGTAACATTATTTATTTCATATATTTCCACCGGAATTATTCAAAAAACCTTTACCAAAGGGGTGCCATCGGCAAGCTTTTTTGATATACTAGTGATTGTTAACACAACAACATTTGGGTTTTTCACTGTATTAACAATCACAACATCTATTCAGTGCCTCGCATGCTCAAGAAGTGATATGCTTACGAGGCACATAATGATTGTTGGCACAAGACTCATTCAATTTATGGGATAAACATAATTCACAAGGAGAAATGGATGAAAAGATTAATTGCATATATTATGGTATTAATTATGATGATGCCTTTTGTAAGGGTTTATGGAGATGTGCCCGAGGTTACCGCTCCATCAGCCATTATGATAGATGCCGAGACAGGGAAGGTCCTTTACGAAAAAAACGCGGATGAGAAGCGTTATCCGGCAAGTACCACAAAAGTGATGACAGGGCTTCTGGCAGTTGAGTACGGGAAGCTGGACGAAATAGTCACTATAGGCACGAATCCTCCCCTTGTTGAAATTGGAAGCAGTCAGATTTACCTTGTACCGGGGGAGCAGCTGACCATGGAGCAGCTGCTTTATGCCTTGATGCTGGAATCTGCCAATGATGCCGCCATAGCCATAGCAGAGCACATTTCAGGCTCTGTGGAGGAATTTGCAAAACTTATGAACAGCAGAGCCAGGGAACTGGGTGCCGCAAGCACAAACTTTGTCAATCCCAACGGCTTGCACAATGATAATCATTATACGACTGCAAGGGATCTTGCTATGATTGCAAAGTACGCAATGACTTTGGATAAGTTCCGGGATGTGGTCAAAGAAGTTAACTATACCATTCCGAAGACAAATAAACAGGAGGAAAGGAACTATATAACAAACTCCAACAAACTTATATGGAAAATATACGATAAATTCAGATATGAGTATGCCACAGGCATCAAGACAGGCTATACCACCAAAGCAAAACAGTGTCTGGTAGGCGGGGCAAAAAAAGGAGACCTGGAGCTGATATCCGTAGTAATGGGTGCCGAAGGGCAAAACATGTACAGCGACACTATAGCCCTTTTTGAATATGGTTTTTCCAACTTTCAGAAGGTGCAAATACTGAAAAAGGATCAGATAGTTACTACTGTGCCAATAAAAGAAGGTCAGGAAAAAATAAATCTCCTTGCCGCTGAGGATTTCTCAATGGTGCTTTCCGAATCTGAAAAAGAGAATATTACGACAGAAATTGCGACCAGGGCTGGGTTGAGGGAACCTATCGAAAAAGGTGAGGTATTGGGAGAAATGATTGTTTTTGCAGACGGAAAGGAAGTAAAAAAGATAGAACTCTTTTCCTCTGTTGCAGTCGAAGCTATTAAGAAGCCAAGCTTGTGGTGGCTTTGGCTCGTTGCAGGTTTTCTGCTGTATCGGACAATAGTCACCATATACAAGGTAAGACGCAGAAAAAAATACAGAAATGTCACATATATAAAAAGATAAAGAAAAAAATGCGTCTCGCGACGCATTTTTTTCTATCCAATAAACGCTATTGCTTCAATTTCTATAAGTGCATCCTTCGGCAGCCTTGCAACCTCCACACAGGATCTTCCCGGATGCTTCTCAGTAAAATACTGTCCATAAATTTCATTGATTTTTGAAAAATCATTCATATCCTTAATAAATACTGTAGTCTTGAGTACATTCTCCAAACTGCTCCCTGAAGCTTCAAGGACAGCCTTGAGATTCTCAAGGCACTGTTTGGCCTGAGCCTGGATACCCCCCTCGGGAAATACACCTGTACCGGGATCAATTCCTATCGCACCTGAAGTAAATATCATGTTCCCATACTTTACAGCCTGGGAATACGGGCCTATAGCCCCCGGTGCCTTTTCAGTACTGATGATTTCTTTTGTCATTATATATCCCTTCCTTCATTATTAATCATTTACTCTCGTCTCATCCAGATAATTATAAATAGTATATCTTGATACGCAAAGAACCTTGGCAACATAGTCGATGGCTCCTTTTATCAGGAATACTCCCTTTTCGTCCAGAATCTGAACTATATTCACCTTTTCCTCCTTTGATATGAAGGCAACCGGCTTCCCGACAGATTCCAATGCCTTATTCACTATACTGCTCAGCATCTCATTTACCGTGTTTCCAAAACATTCGTCTTCTTCGCTGAAATCCGTTTCTTCAATTATATTGGTCAGATTATTAATAATGTTTCTGGCTATTGTAAGCTCTGAAATATCATAATTGATGCACAGAAAACCAATCAGCTTCCCATTTTCATCCTTTATAAACAATGACGAGGATTTCAGAAGCCTGCCGTCCCTTGTCTTCTTTCTACAGTTTACTATAGGCTTGTCAAATTGTCCGCTGCGCAATGTAGCCAAACCATATTCAGTCATAGGGCTTCCGATGCTTCTTCCGGTTATGTGTCCGTTGGCTATCGCAATAACAGAGCTTTGCGGATTTCTGATATCATGCAGTAAAACTTCACAATTTTTTCCAAATGTATTTGCTATCCCATCTACCAGCGGTATGATTCCTTTAAGTATGGGATGCAGATCCTTACTCATACTAACACCCCTAAACAAAATAAAATTATCATCTATTCATTATCCACAAGAACCGTTTTTGCATCCACCCAGAGTCTTTCAAGATTATAGAATTGTCTTTCTTCATCATGGAACAAGTGGACTATTATATTTCCGTAATCAAGCAATATCCATCTGCCGTTTCTGAATCCTTCCTTATGATGCATTTCATAACCTGCAAGTTCCATTTTTTCTTCCAGTTCATCGCTCATTGCCTGTACTTGTGTTGTAGAGCTTCCTGCAGCAATTACAAAGTAGTCTGATATAGTAGTAAGCTCATGAATATCCAATAGCCTTATATCTTTTGCCTTCTTGCCCTTCAAGAGTTCGATGGCTTTATTTGCCATTTCCGTTGATACTGAGAACAAATGCACCCCTCCGTTTATCTCTATTATCTTACAATGTTATATCACATTTATAACCATTGTCAATATTAACTTATGTCATCTTAAGCCAATACCGCTTTCTGTCCCCTCCGGAGCATTATCATTATCTGCCGGCAGCAATTCCGTCTCCTCTGCAGGTTCCTCTACTCCGAGGCCTATCCGTATCTGCTGCATCATCTCCTTGAGCTTGGCCTCATCATGTAAAAAGTATGAGACTTTGTTTATGTATCCGTCGCTGCCCGGAAGCGTATAAAAACTCACATTCTCCATTTTTATATCTTTAATATGTATAGCATAATGTGCTATATCACTGCTTTCAAGATTGGTCTTAATGCATTTGGACATTGCATCGGCGATGGTAAGTGCTTTTGGTATCATCTTGGGGCTTATAAGCTTGTCGATGAATGCCTTGATAAGTTGCTGCTGGGCTCTAATCCTTCCAAGATCCTGGTCGGGATATCCCGATCTGAATCTGGCAAATTTTACTGCATCCTTACCGTTGAGCACTTGCAAACCCGGTTTTAAGTGAATATACAAGTCCTGAACAGGATCCTCATAATCCATGCCCGGGGGTACCTTTACCGATACTCCTCCCAATATATCTATTATCCTTTCGGCTCCTTTAAAAGTTACCTTAACATAATGGTGTATGGGAATATCCAGAAGATTACCCACAGTCCGCATGGCAAGAGCAGTGCCTTCTTTTTTTGCAGCTGCTGCATTTATCTTGTCAATGCCGTATCCCGGAATCTCAACCCTGGTATCTCTTGGTATGGAAAGCAATGCAATTTTTTGGTTTTCCTTATTATAGCTGACCACAATCATAGTATCCGATCTTGCTTCGTCAATACCCATTACCAATGTGTTTATTATTACATCCTCTTTTGAGTCTTCGGGCTCAAGGTCGGGATTATCTTCAATAGTCTTGACAAAGTGTTCATCAGTCATGTTTGACTTATATTTATAATATACTCCTCCGATTATTGCAAAAAAAACTATAAACGATGCCAAAAAAATTATTATATATTTTTTCAAGCTTGTAAACCTCGTTTTCTTAATATTTCACGCCAGACACAGCGATATTTCTATCTGCTGCTGTCATGGCACTGCATTCCATGCTTTCCAACTTCTTTAAGCACATGATTTCTGGCAAGTATTGTATCAATATGCACAAATCCGTTTTTTGACAATATGTACAGGATAGACGAATTAAAAGCCAGAAGCAGAGCTTTGTCCAGGTTCTTGAAGGCTAGTCCCCTCAGTTCTGCCACTCCCGGAAAATTCCTTGCGGGTTCGATAAAATCCGAAAGGTAGATTATTTTTTCAAGAAGTGACATATTCTCTTTGCCGGTTGTATGATATCTTACAGCGCTTAATATCTCCTTATCATCAATAGCGAAAACTTTTCTGCAAATATGTACTGCAGCAGGGCCGTGCAACAGCTCCCCAATATTCAGAATCAGTTCATCCGCCTCAATACCTTCTTCCTTAAGGCATTTCAGTTGAAGGGGCTTTTCAAGGTCCCTGGCACAATCATGCACCAAACCTGCAATTTCTGCCTTGACAGCATCATATTCATAAAATTCGGCAAGCTTCTTAGCTGTTTTACTCACATTAACAGAATGTATATATCTCTTTGAAGATATGGTCTTTTCAAGATGCTCCATTATTGAGTTCAAATCCAGCAAATAATTCACTCCTTGTAAAGTCCGTTTTTATGTATATATGCTTCCACCTCTTCCGGGAGAAGATATTTTACAGGCTTTCCGTTCTTTATCCTTTCTCTGATATCTGTAGAGGATATTTCAAGTAATGGAACTTCAAGGCATATAATTTCTCCATCATATTTAGACGAAATTTCCGCTATCTTTTGTTCCAGCTTCCAAATATCAAATCCGGGCCTGGTAACAGCAATAAATTTGCAGAGAGTCAAAAGCTCACCTATCTTGTACCACGTCAGCAGCTCCAGCACTGCATCGGCTCCCGTAATAAAATATATCTCGGGAGCTTCGCCATATATGCTTCTCAGTTCCTCCATTGTATCAAAAGTATATGTAATCCCGGCCTTATCCACTTCCAGGCGGGACACTTCAAACCCGGAGTTCGAAGAAGTTGCGAGAGCTGTCATACGGTACCTGTGCTCTGCATCGCTTATCTTTTGTGACTGCTTATGGGGAGGGTTTCCCGCAGGCATGAATATGACCTTGCAGAGCCCAAATTCTACTCTTGCCGCCTCGGCTGCCGCAAGGTGTCCGTAATGAATCGGGTCAAAGGTGCCTCCCATAATCCCAATCCTGCTTTGCCCATTGTCAACTGCATCCTCGTACATAAAAATACCTCTGTATTTTTTTATGAATTATGTTCATTATACAATAATATACAGAGTTTTTAAAGTTTTTCCATTAATTTCCGGCGGATATCTTCAACAACATCCGCAGCTTTACTGCCATTATAAACTGTGAAATCACTGTACTCCTTGTACAAATCATACCTTTCGGCATGCATCTGCAGCAGCCGGTCTCTCCCTCCTGCCAGCAGCGGCCTCGTGCTTGTATCAATGTCATTCATAATATCAGATATATCCCTGTCAATAAATATAATAATTCCGTTTTTTTTCAGGCTTTTCATATTTACGGCTCTTTTTACCACACCGCCTCCGGTTGAAATTACTAAAGCCTTTTCCTTCTCCAGCGCAAGCACCGCCTTAGTTTCCAAATTGCGAAAGTGCTCTTCCCCCTGCCGGAACAGCTCATTAATAGTACATCCCTCTTGTTTTTCAATCAGATCATCGATATCTATGAACTTTCTCCCAAGCTTTTCTGCAAGCAGCTTTCCTATAGATGTCTTGCCGCAGCCCGACAGTCCTATCAATACTATATTCTTGCTTGTGTCGCTATAGAGCATTTTTTTTATATGCCGGTAAATACTATCCACCTGTTGACTTGAAAGTCCGATTCCATTCCAGATTTCCTGGGCTGCAACAGCCTGTCCCACAAGCATGTAAAGCCCGTTTACCGCTTTCAGCCCGTTTTCTTCAGCCTGCTTTAAAAACATTGTTCTTTCCGGATTATATATCAAATCTACCGCTGTACCAAACTGCTTAAATATTCCGTAAGGAACCGGTGATACATCCATCTTGGGGTACATTCCGCAGGGAGTGCAATTTATTATAATGTCCCCCTTCAGGCTTTCTGTTTCATCATAGCCGACAGCCCCATCACCGGGATTTCTGCTTACATATGTGATGCCTTTTACTCCATTATCCATGAGATACTGCGCTGCTGCCTTTGAAACCCCGCCGGTGCCCAGTATTACCGCAGTTTTATTTTTTACCTCTATACGGCTTCTTGCAAGCAGCATCCCAAAGCCGCTGTAATCGGTATTATACCCTGTGAGTATACCATTAACCAGTGAAATTGTATTTACCGCACCGATTTTTTCAGCTTCTTCCGAAATCACATCAAGGTAAGGCATAATCTTTATTTTATATGGTACAGTGACATTCAAACCTTTGATGCCCTGCTCCTTGTACTTCAGGAGCGCAGGCTTCAGTTCCTCTTCCTTCAGCTCAAAAAGCCTGTATTCTCCTTCTATTCCCAGCATTTTGAATATTTCGCAGTGTATTTGCGGAGAAAAACTGTGTCTTAAGCTTTCTCCGATTAATCCGAAAACATTATTCATCATCCGCATCCAACCTCGCTTACATAATTGCCCAGCAATCTGAAATATGAACATTCCTTCTCCATATCCGCCAGAATGCCTCTTATACCTTCCTCATTTACGTTTCCGCTGAAATCTGTGTAAAAGAAATATTCCCATGCCTTATCTTCCAAAGGCCTGGATTCAATTTTCATCAAATTGCAATTACCCTCCGCAAAGTACCTTAGTATTCCATAAAGGCTTCCCGGCTTATGGGGCACACTGAATACTATGCTGATTTTATCAGCCTTTTCATTATCAAGCTTTCCTTTGCTTATAATTACAAATCTGGTGCTGTTGTTCCTGTGATCCTGTATACCCCGGCTGATTACACATAAGCCATATACTGATGCTGCCTTCACACCTGCAATACATGCTTTGGATTTCAAGCCTTCCTTCGCAATGTACTCTGCGCTTCCTGCGGTATCAAAATAGGGTATCTGCTTCCATTCTGGGTATTGTGAAAGATAACGGCTGCACTGAATCAAACCCTGCCGGTGACTGTAAACCTCCTTAATATCAGATAGCTTTGCACCTTCCACTGCAAGTAAGCTGTGCTCCACCCTCAGGCATTTTTCGCCTGCGATATAAAATTCATATTCTCTAAGTAAATCGTATACATCATTAATACTGCCGGAGGTGGTATTTTCTATCGGCAGTATGCCATACTGTATTTCCCCTTTTGAAAGAGCTTCAAAAACATCCCTGAAGCTGTGATAGCTCAAGGCCTCGACCCCTTCCCCAAAATATTCAAGCCCCGCCTGATAGCTATAGCATCCCGGCACCCCTTGATAGCCTATTGCCATGTTCGTATTGAGGTTTTCTATCTTGGAAAGTTCCTGCTTTCTGCTTATTATATCTCCTTGAAGCCTCCTGCTCAAAAACATCAGGTTCTCCAAAAACTGCTCGATATACTTTATATCAAAATCGACTCTGATTCCATTGACAAACCTGTCAATAATGTCTTTTTCCCTTGCCGGATCATATATCTTCATGTTTTTCCCTGATTTGTACTCCCCGACCTTTTTGGCAAGTGCCATTCTTTCTATAAACAGCTTCACAAGCTTTTCATCAGTTTCATTTATCTTCTGTCTTAAGATTTCAAGTTCATCCAATACAAACACACCCTCTATTCATTCATTTTCCCTGACTAACCATAATAAGATCTAAAAGTGCCATAGCAGTAACTGCCTCTATTACAGGCACTGCTCTCGGCACAATGCACGGATCATGCCTTCCCTGTACTTCCAATTCAACGTTTTCTTTCTTCTCAATATCTATGGACCGCTGCCGCCTGCCAATTGAGGCCGCAGGCTTTATTGCGGTCCGAAATATTATCGGCATTCCGCCGGTTATGCCTCCAAGTATTCCCCCATTGTTGTTGCTGTGGGTTTTTACTTCCTCTCCATCCATATAATACTCATCATTTGCCTCGGAACCCATAAGCTTTGATATATCAAAACCCGCTCCGAATTCCAGGCCTTTTACTCCCGGAATGGAAAATATGAGATGAGCTAAAGTGCTTTCTACTGAATCAAAAAAAGGTTCTCCGATTCCCGGCTTCACGCCTAGTACTGCAGTTTCCACAACGCCGCCTACCGAGTCCTTTTGTTCCTTTGCCCGGGCAATAACCTCTTTCATAAGAGCTTCGCTTTTTGCATCCAATACGGGAAAAGCCTTGCCCGCCAATATTTTTAATGTGCCTGAGTCAACGATGACAGGGTTGAAAGGCCTGTCCTGCTCTTCTCCTATGCTCCTTATGTGACTGCCTATGGTAATTCCCCTGCTTTCAAGAAGCTGTTTGCATATAGCTCCTGCAAAAACCAGCGGGGCAGTGAGCCTTCCGGAAAAATGCCCTCCGCCTCTATAGTCATTGAAGCCGCCATGTTTCACATAAGCCGTGTAGTCACTGTGAGAAGGCCTCATTACATTTTTCAGCTCTGCATAATCTTCGGATTTTTTATCTGTGTTATATATCACTGCACATAAAGGTGCCCCTGTAGTTCTGCCCTCAAAAAAGCCGCTTAATATTTCAAATTCGTCCTCTTCCTTGCGCGGCGTGGAGAACTCATTATTCCCCGGAGCCCGCCTTTGCATTTCCTTTCTTATATAGTCAAGATCCAGAAGGATTCCGGCTTTCAAGCCGTCGATATTTATTCCTATTGCTTTACCGTGGGATTCTCCGAATATTGATATTTTCAAATTGTTACCCCATATACCGCTCATCGATTTTCCCCCCCAATGCTTTATAATCTACCCAGAAATCGGGATAAGACTTTTTCACACAAGAAGCATTGCTTATGATAACCGGCTCTTCGCACCTTGTGGCTGCTATTGCCAGTGCCATTGCAATCCTATGGTCATTCCAGCTTTCAACTCTTCCGCCCCGAAGCCTTTTCCTGCCGTCAATAACCAGGCTGTCTTGCAATTCCGTAATACACGCTCCCAGTTTGCCAAGCTCGCTGCTTACAGCCTTCAGCCTGTCGGATTCCTTCAAACGCAGCCGGCCGGCATTTACTATTTCAGTCCTTCCCTCACTCAGTGCCCCCAGTACTGCCAATATCGGGACCAAATCCGGACACTGGGAGGCGTCGATAACTGTTCCTCTTGTATCAGCCGGAAGCGCTTTGATAGCATCAGATTTTACAAATATTCCGCCTCCCATTTCGCCAATTATGTCCATCATTACTCTGTCACCCTGCATGGAATCCATATCAAGGCCCTTGCATACCACCTCCGACCCTAATACTCCCGCTGTCAGCCAGAAAGCAGCCTGGGAAAAATCTCCGGGAACGGTATAATCCGTCGCTCTGTACTTCTGCCTTCCTTTTATTATAAAAGTCCCGTAATCGTGGTTTTCTATATGTATTGAAAAGTCCTTCAGAACCTTCAGTGTCATATCTATGTAAGGCTTTGACTCCGGCTCGGTGGTTACCGTTATCCGTGAATCACCCTCTAAAAGCGGCAGCGCAAACATCAAGCCGCTAATGAACTGAGAGCTGATATTCCCTTCCAGTTGAAACTCTCCGGGAACCAGCCTGCCATTAATGTGAAGAGGAAGCTTTCCGGCCTCGGTTTCGTATTTTATCCCCTGCTTCTCAAAAATATTATAGTAAGGCACCAAGGGCCTTTCAACCAGTCTTCCTTCCCCGTAAAAAGTAACGGGTTCACCCGTCAAGGCTGCAATGGGTATAATAAACCTTAAGGTAGAACCTGATTCATGACAGTTTATCCCGGTGTTTTTCAGCTTATGTACGGCGCTCCCCTTTATCCTCAGTGAGGCATCCTCTTTTTCAATCGTTATACCGAAGCTTCTCATCGCTTCCAAAGTCGCTTCAATATCCTGCGAAATCCCAACATTATTTATCGTACTAATTCCTTCCGAGAGTCCGGCGCATATCACCGCCCTATGGCTTATGCTTTTTGAAGCCGGTACGAAAACCTCACCGGCAAGGCTGCCGGGATATATTATCACTTCATTCATTCACTTATCCCCCTTGCAGTTCCCGTTGTATCAAGAAAGCTTTCAAGTTCTTCGGACTTTGCTTTCGTGATAAAGGCAGTTCCCAGTTTATTTAACAGAACAAGCCTTATACTATCACCACTGAACTTTTTATCCCGCCTCATAACGTTTATCAGCTCTTTTTTATTTGCAACAGGGATTTCATAAGGCAATCCAAATTTCTTTAATATCTCCGTCAAAGCTTTTGCAGTACCGCGTTCTGTTAATCCCATCTCCTCGCTCCGTTTTGTAATTTCCGCCATACCCATTGCAACAGCTTCACCATGGGTGTACTTCTCATAATTATAATATTGTTCTACTGCATGGCCAAAGGTATGACCGAAATTAAGAAGCATTCTTTCCCCTCTGTCCAGTTCATCCGCTTCCACTACTGCTCTTTTTATCGAACAGCAGGTGCATACCAATTCATCCATATCGGCAATACATTGCTGCAGGTTTTCATAATCTGAAAGCCTGTCAAAGAGGCCCTTGTCCTTTATGCATCCGTATTTGATTACTTCAGCCATACCGTCTCTCAAATACCTGTCTTCCAGTGTATTCAGAAATAAAGTATCAATAAATACAATTTCAGGGTGATAAAAGCTTCCCACCAGGTTTTTCCCGAAGGGCAGGTCAATTGCAGTTTTACCGCCTACGCTGCTGTCCACTTGTGCCAGTAATGTTGTCGGGAGTTGAATATATGATATGCCCCTTAAATAGGTAGCTGCGGCAAACCCCGCCAAATCGCCTGCAACCCCGCCGCCAAACGCAATAATGATATCTCCCCTGTCTACGCTGAAGCCGGCAAGATCCTCATATATCCCCGAAAGGACTTGCAGGGATTTGCTTTTTTCACCCGGCTTAAAGGATATAAGCCTGCACTTCAGCCCTGCCTCAACTATACCTCTATACAATGATGCTCCGTAAAGCTTATTTACATTATCATCGGTAACTATTACAGCATTTTTGCCCCTATATCTCTCTGAAAGATATTTATAAAGCTCTTGCCGAATATTTTTGCCGATTTGGATATTATATTTTTTACTGCTGCTTTTTATTGAAACCTCTATAGCCATCATCTATATAATCTCCCTTTTACCTTTAATAGCATTGTCGAACAGTATTTGAAGGCTGCTTTCATCCTGTGCTTTTATAGCATCTTTTAATTTATGAAGCATGTCCTCCATATCTTCTATTCTATCAATAATATTCAAATTATTCATCCTGAGAATTTGAGTCCAAAGTTCCTTATTCAATGCCGCCACTCTGGTGGCATCCTTGAAGCTGCGCCCGGTAAAAGGGCTTATGCCCTTCTCCCTCATCATCAGGTTTGCAAATGAGATGGCAACTATATGCGGAAGCTGGCTTGTAAAGGATATCAAACGGTCATGAGCCTCTGCTCCTATCCTGGTCAAGCACTTGCATCCTATTGAAGCTGCCAGCTTTTCCACAGCCATTATCCCGCTTTCGCTATTGCTTTCATGGGGTGTGATAATGTAGTTAGTATCAAAAAAGAGTTCCCGGGATGCGGCTTCAAAACCTTGAAACTCATTTCCTGCCATTGGATGTCCCCCGACAAACTCCACATCCGGCCGCAAGCTTTTCTTTGCAGCTTCAATTACCGGCTGCTTGATACTGCAAGTATCGGTAACTATTGTTCCCGGCCTGAAATATTCGGCATAATTCTTAATAAATTCAATTGCTTCCTGTGGATACAGAGCAATTATTACCATATCGGATTTGCATAATATTTCTTCGGCATTGGAAGCACCCTCGTCTATTACTCCGCAGCCGGCTGCTTTGTTCAATACGCTCTCATCAATATCTATGCCGTATATTCTTACGGCACTATGCTTTCTCAGTGCCATGGCAAAAGAACCGCCTATCAATCCCAAGCCAACTACTGCAATATTACTTCTAAAGTCACCCTCTTCCAATTTAATTCCTCCAATCATCGTAACACTTAACTGATACCATTTCCAGTATTTTCTTTATGGCCTGCCCTTTAATTAGTCTTTTTCAGCGAGTCTGCCATTAATGTTATATCTTTCATCATTGCCCTGAACCTTTCCGGCTTAATGGATTGCTGCCCGTCACACTTGGCATTTGCAGGATCACTGTGCACTTCTACCATAATTCCGTCAGCCCCCGCAACAACCGCTGCTTTTGCAAGAGGTTCAACCATCCACCACAAACCTGTCGCATGGCTTGGATCAACTATTACAGGCAAATGGCTGAGTTTCTTGATTGCCAGAATGGCACTAATGTCCAAAGTATTTCTTGTATAGGTCTCAAAGGTCCTTATGCCTCTTTCACAAAGTATTACATTGCTGTTCCCCTCAGACATGATATATTCTGCTGACATTAGCAGCTCTTCTATTGTTGCAGACAGTCCGCGCTTCAAAAGTATGGGCTTTGCTGTCTTTCCAAGCTCCTTAAGAAGCTCAAAGTTCTGCATGTTTCTTGCGCCAACCTGTATTACGTCCACATCTTCTACGAATCTCTCTATCATATCTACTGACATTATTTCCGTGACAATCGGAAGGCCGGTCTCCTTCTTTGCAAGTTTCAAAAGCTCAAGTCCCTCTAGCTTCATACCCTGGAAGCTGTACGGTGATGTCCTGGGCTTGAATGCGCCTCCTCTTAAGAAGCCCGCCCCGCACTCCTTCACGTCCTTCGCCAATTCCAATATCTGCTCTTCGCTTTCCACCGAGCAAGGTCCTGCTATTACAGCCAGCTCTTGTCCGCCTATGGTCTTGTCGCCTACCTGTATCACCGAGTTGTCCTTATGAAACATTCTGTTTGAAAGCTTGTATCTCTGTTGAATCTTCATGACCGCTTCCACGCTTTCATTTGCTTCGATTTCACTTATGTCTATACCGGTAGTATCTCCGATAATTCCAAGTACACAATAATCCCTGCCCTTTATTACACTTACCTTGAGATCTCCCGTTTCTATCCTTTCTCTAAGTTTTTCGATTTCTTCATCTGAGGCATTTTCTCTCATTACTATCACCATATTTACCCTCCTTTATTTTTATAAAAAAATAAGGCTCTAATGAGCCTTATTTGAATCGATGCTATTTCATATGAATAAAGGTTTACTTACAATAATTGTTTAAATTCTTCCAACTCATTAGGAAAAGGAATATATTCTTTTTTGCATGCATAATAACCGGCGCTAAAGTAATAGCCCAGGTTATAGCTAAAGTAATATATTCCGCTTATTCCCTTCCCTAATAAATTGTTCATTGCATAAATCTCCATACTCATATGATTTGAACCAAATGTATTTCTGTTGATTATAACATATGCGCCAAATATGTCAACTGTTATTTTCTTATTCAGAGTTTACATAAATACGATTTCCGCAAAACATAATCTATTGAAATAATGGAGCAATAATTGTCAGCAGAAAGGCTATGATAACTAATATACTGATTACCGCAACCACTTTCCTTTTCACAAAACCACCCCCGCAATTCATAAACTCCGTTCCGCCATTATGTTCAAAAGGCAGACTTATGTCTGCCGTTATCTTTATACTTCTATTTCTTTTCTGAGCTTGCGCCGATGAGTTTCGTATCCAGGATCACCCTTTTTCCATCCCTTTCTGCTCTTTTCGATATTGGCAACAAAACTCTCGTTAATAATGATTTCGTTTTTTGCCAGGCAGAAATATGTGGCGGTGTTCTGTTTACAATTTTCGCAATGCATGCAGTTCATATTCTACAATTGACCTCCAGTTCTTCATTCAAAATACTCAAATTCCAAATCCAGCATCCTAATTGTATCACCGTCTTTAACACCTAACTGTCTCAGCTCATCAACGATACCCCTCTTTCTAAGTACCTTTTGAAAGTACTTGATAGAGTCATTATCATCCAGGTTAACTGATGCAAGCAATTGTTCAATCAGCTTCCCTTCCACGATAAATACTCCATTTTCCTTTCTGGCAGTAAATGGCTTATCCTCTGTATTAATATGATACATCAAATCTGCGATTTCTTCAACCGGTTCTTCATCTTTTGTACTTTCAAGCAAGTTAAAAACTCTATCCATAAGCGGTGCAATACCATCCCTGGTTGCCGCCGAAATTGCAAACACCTCATATCCCCTCCTGCCCAGTTCTTCTGCTACCCTGGCATAATTCTCCCTCGCGGCAGGAATATCCATCTTGTTGCAGGCAACAACCTGCGGCTTGTTCGCAAGCTTCTCGCTGTACAGCCTCAATTCCTCGTTAATTTTATCAAAATCCTCCAAAGGATCTCTTCCCTCAAGTCCCGAAGCGTCCAGCAGATGTATCAGCACTTTTGTCCTTTCTACATGCCTCAAAAAATCATGTCCCAATCCCACTCCGCTGTGGGCTCCTTCGATAAGTCCGGGAATATCGGCAATCACAAAGCTTCTGGCTTCTCCCAGATCCACTACCCCCAAATTAGGTACAAGAGTTGTAAAATGATAATTCGCAATTTTGGGTTTTGCAGAAGTCACTATAGAAAGAAATGTTGATTTTCCTACATTCGGAAATCCTATAAGCCCAACATCGGCCAAAAGCTTCAGCTCCAGCTCAATCCATCTTTCCATTCCCGGCTCCCCCGGCTGGGCAAACCTGGGCGCTTGCCTTGTGGGAGTGGCAAAATGCTGATTCCCTTTTCCGCCCCTACCTCCAAAAGCAACAATCACCTTGTCCCCGGGATTCTTCAAATCTCCAAGGAGGGTTCCGGATTCGGCATCCCTGAGAATGGTGCCTGCAGGTACCTTTATGTACAGATCATCAGCACTTTTGCCGGATGAATTATTGGTTCCTCCCATTTCTCCGTTTTCGGCAATATGCTTTCTCTTATATCTGAAATCCATCAGGGTTCTCAAGTTTTCGTCTACTATGAAGACTATATCTCCCCCTTTTCCTCCGTCCCCTCCGTCCGGTCCGCCATTTGGCACATACTTCTCCCTGCGGAAGGATACCCTGCCGTCTCCTCCGTTTCCCGCTTTCACATATACTTTTGCCTTGTCTACAAACATATTATTCTCCTTTGTTGACCTTGGAAATATTCATAATGAAGGTTGTTCCATCCCCAAGCATTTTTCCGTCAAGCTTAACGTCGCTGCAGTACTCCATTATCTTATCAAATCCCAAAACACCTCTTGATGCTTTCTTCCAATAAATCACCTTCTCGGGAAAGATAAAATCAACAGGCCCGGACAGCCCTTCCCTTATCTCCTTGCAGTAAATTTCCGTCAGAAATCCTTCCGAACTTTCTTTCAGGTTATATATAATATGGGCATTTTTCATACCCTTTTCATCAAGAACATATAAAAAGCCCATTATCACATGGTCTACAACATATACAACAGGAACCTCGTCAAGGATCCTTACAGCAGGATCAAAGCTTACCTCAACGCTGACCTCAAGCTTAAGATCGGCGCTCTCCGCTTCTTTTACCTTATTGTAAAGTAAATCGGCCAGTTTTATACATTTACAGTTATAAAGCCTGCCTATGTTCTCCATCCGCCTGCAGTATTCAGAAATGTGTTCCAACACCTTGTCCGGCTTCTTCAGCTGAGTATAGCCGTACAATACTTGAAGCAGATTGAAAAAGTCGTGGCGCTGTTCGCTTAAATGCTCTTTAAGACTCTCTATATAACGCTCCTTCTCCGACTCAATGTCAGGAACATCATCTATTCCGCTATTCTTTATGCTCATATTCATCTCATCTCCTATACTGCAAAAATGTTAAAAAAGGTACAGCCTGGCCGTACCTTCAGTAATTTTATGCTATTATTGCACCGGATACACACTTGCCTGCTTCTTGTCTCTGCCTTTACGTTCAAATTTAACAACACCCTCAATAAGCGCAAATAATGTGTCATCCTTACCAATCCCCACATTTATGCCAGGATGGATTTTTGTCCCTCTCTGCCTTACTATTATATTTCCGGCAAGCACAGACTGTCCGTCCGCCTTTTTTGTTCCCAGTCTCTGTGCATGGGAGTCTCTGCCGTTTCTTGAGCTGCCCACACCTTTTTTATGTGCAAACAACTGAAGGTTCATCTTGAACATATCTACACCTCCTCTTCAACTATATCAATGTGTCTCTTATAACTATCCTTAATACTCTTAAATCCTTCATACATGGTCTCAAGTATCGCATCACACATTATACGCTTTCTGTCCGATCCGGCATCGGTAATACTGCAATCAAGGTATCCCTCCTCAATCTTGTAGTGCACCTCCGCCTCGGCAACCTTCAGCAGCCCCAGGAGAGCCGTTTGGCCAAGGGCAGAAACCGCACTGCAGACTATATCGGTGCCATGAGTACCGTAGCCTGAATGCCCTGATATCTTGAAACCCTTTATTTTACCCTCTCGGGCCTTGTAGATCACAATCTTAATCAAAAAAGACAACTCCGTTGCTTTTTTCGCTTTTATGCGTTTATTTTTTCGATTTTAACCTTTGTAAATGGCTGTCTGTGACCCTGCTTCCTCCTATAATCCTTCTTCGGCTTATATTTGAATACAATTACCTTCTTTGCTTTGCCATTCCCAACAACTGTTCCTTCGACCTTTGCACCTGCAACTACAGGATTCCCGACCTGAAGCTCACCGTTATCTCCTACAGCAAGTACTTCCTCAAATACAACCTTTTCACCGGATTCCACATCAAGCTTTTCTACCGTAAGTACATCACCGGCTTTAACCATATATTGCTTACCGCCGGTCTTTATTATTGCATACACTAGGCTACACCTCCTCATAAATAAGTCTCGCCGAATTCCAGGCATCCTCATTGCATCAGAGAATTTAAACCCGATTCGTGCGGATACGCCTACGCCAGTATATGATATCACACAGCAAATTTTTTGTCAATTAAATTTCCCTGCAGCCTTTTTTGCGAAGCTCCGTAATTTCCGACATGCCTATTCCTTTCACAATATAGCCTTCCCTGTGAAGCTCTGCCGAAGTCCTGACAAATACAGGTTTATTAAAACTCTTACCCAACTCAAACATGTCCTCGTCTATATAATAGTTTATCAATTCTTCCACATCCGGATGAATCTCAAGAAAAGCTGCCATGGCACCGGTACTAAAAAACAAGCTGTTTACTTCCTTCTCAATTTTCTTGACAATTGTCTCACTGGACAAAATCCTTCCCTCTCCTTTGCAGTAAGGGCATGGTGCCATCAGTATCTTTTCTATGCGCTGCCTCACCTTTTTTCGGGTCATTTCAACCAGGCCCAGCTGAGTTATTCCAAGTACGTTGGTTCTTGTCCTGTCTTTTTTCAATGCGTTTTTTAGAGCCTCAAGAACCGTACTTTCGTGGATTTCATCCGCCATGTCAATGAAATCAATTATTATGATGCCTCCTATATCTCTTAAGCGCAGCTGCTTTGCTATCTCTTTTGCTGCCTCAATATTTGTCTTCAGCACTGTATCCTTCAAGTCCACCGTACCGACATACTTTCCTGTATTCACATCTATTGATGTAAGTGCTTCAGTCTGGTCTATGACTATGTATCCTCCGCATTTAAGCCAGACCTTGCGATTGATTATCCTGCTTATCTGAGGCTCTGCCTGATAATATTCAAATATATCATAGTTTTTATTGTAATATTCAACTTTGTTTTTAAAATGTGATGAAATAATTGTTACAAGTTCCCGAACCTTCTCATAGTGTTCCTTATTGTTGATTACAAGCCTGTCAATATCTTTGGTGAACATGTCTCTGACAGTCCTGTATATTATGCTCATATCCTTATGTACAATTCTTGGGGCGGCACCGGTTTTTTGCTTTTGTTTTATATTATCCCAAAGCTTCAATAAAAAATTTATATCATTGCTTAAATCCGCTTCGGTGCAATCCTCTGCAGCAGTTCTGATTATCAGTCCCATTCCCTTGGGTTTCAGCTCTTCTGCCAGCTTTTTCAGCTTTTCCCTGATTTCTTCATCCTCTATGCGCCTTGATATTCCTATGTATTCAACAGTGGGCATCAATACAGCGTATCTCCCAGGCAGAGTAATATGTGTTGTTACTCTGGCTCCTTTTGAATCTATAGGCTCCTTCATAACCTGAACCATTATTTCCTGTCCGGCTTTAAGAAGCTCATCTATTTGATAATCCTTATATTGTGCAGAACTGACATACTCCTCATCCTCATCAAAATAAGTATTTGGAAGCGCATCCTTTACATATAAAAATGCATTCTTATCCAAACCAATATTGATAAAGGCGGCCTGCATTCCGGGAAGCACATTTTCCACCCTTCCCTTGTATATATTTCCGGTAATCCTTTCATCGCTCTGCCTTTCAATATATATCTCCGTCAGTTCCTTGTTTTCCAGCAAAGCAACACGGGTTTGCCTGGAACCGACATCAATAATAATCTCTTTCATAAATCGCGCTCCTTCATCCTTCGATTCATGGTTTTTTATGCTTGTGTGTTTTCATATTCAAGCAAATCCAAAAGCTTGCCGTTTTTCAACCCATATACTTGTTCCCTGTTTATCCTGATGCTTTGAATATCATATCCCGTAAATTCCTTAAAGGCCTTAATTAATAATTCGGGTTTAAGGTTCCCCCTGCTTCCGCTGAGAAGAAGACAGTCAATTGTGTACATATCTTCTTTCGACTCAATCAGATTCATACTAACTAACAGGGGTTTTATATCAATCTCTTTGAGTTCAAAGCCCTTCTTGGGCTGTTCCTTCATTATCTTTATTTCCTTTTGTGCTGCAAATTCTTCAATTTTCTTTGTCAGCTCATCAGAAGATACGTTTTCTATAAAAATTCTGATGAGATATCTTGAATGAGAGACAACCGACATGGCACTCTTGTAGTTTTCCCTCATCTCAATACCGTCCAATATCCTTATTCCATCCGGCAGCGAGCCATTCAGGCGCCTCTGTATCTCCCTGACATCCATTGGCTCCGCAAGCTTTAAATCCACATATTCGGCATTGCTGGTGACACCCAGGGATAATGGGGCCCCAAAGGAAATCTCCATGTGAGGATTGAAACCGCTGCTGTAGGATATGGGTATGCCTGTTCTTCTCAATGCCCTTTGAAATACTCTCATCAAATCCAGGTGGGATATATATTTCACTTCACTGCCCTTGGTGAATTTCAGTCTTATGTACATCATTTGCAGACACCGCCTTCCTGAAGCAGATTAATACCGCAGCCGGTGCAGGCAGTCCTGCAATCTCTCGTCAATTCTCCCTTAAGGGATTTCTTGTACTCTCCCCTCAAATACTTCTTAGTCACTCCGACATCAATATGATCCCAAGGAAGTACTTCATCCAGCTCTCTTCGCCTTATGGCATAAAAATCCGGATCAACTCCCGTATCTTTAAAAGCCTGCATCCAGGCATCAAAATCAAAATACTGGTCCCAGCCGTCAAATTTGCATCCCAGTTCCCATGCTCTTATGAGTACATCACAGAGCCTCCTGTCTCCCCGTGCAAATACCGCTTCCATGTAGCTGACGTAAGGCTCATGCCAGTTAAAGGTGATCTGCTTTTTCTTAATAGCCTTTTGCAGGTACTTCTGCTTTTCTATGAGAGTATTGATGGGATCCTGAGGCTCCCACTGAAAGGGAGTAAAAGGCTTGGGAACAAAGGAGGAAGCACTTGCGGTTACATTAAGGCCCTTTCCCCTTTTCTCCTTCGGTACCTGGTAATACCTGTCCACTACCTTGAATGTCAAATCTGCGATACCCTGAATGTCTTCCATTGTCTCTCCGGGCAGGCCTATCATATAATACAGCTTGACGCTGCTGTAGCCTGTTTCAAATGCAGCACCCACGGAGTTAAGCAGATCCTCTTCGTCTACACCTTTGTTTATCACATTCCGCATTCTCTGAGTACCGGCTTCAGGTGCAAAAGTAAGGCCGCTCTTTCTTACTTTCTGAACCTCCTGGACCAGCTTTAGGGAAAAAGAATCGATTCGAAGAGAGGGAAGAGACAATCCGATTCTGCTGCTCTTATATCTTGAAACCAGCCGTTCCACCAATTCATTAAGCCTTGAGAAATCACTGGTTGACAAGGAGGACAATGAAATCTCCTCATAGCCGGAACTCTGTATCAACCTGTCCGCTATTTCCAACAACTCCTCCACTTCTCTCTCCCTTACCGGCCTGTAAATCATGCCAGCCTGGCAAAAACGGCAGCCTCTTGTGCAGCCTCTGAATATTTCAAGCATTATCCTGTCATGTACAATATCAATGAAGGGCACTACTATTTTGTCAGGGAAATATGAGCCCTTCAGGTTCTTTATCACCCTTTTCCTGACTTTTCCGGGGATATCCTCTTTTATTGGCTTTATTGACTTTATGGTTGAATCTTCATTATATTCAACGTTATAAAACTTCGGTACATATACTCCTCTGACAGTGGCTGCCATCTTCAAAAACTCTTCTCTGGTGCCTTTTGAACTCTTCCACTTCCTGTAATGCTCCATGACCTCCAGCAGCTGCTCCTCACCTTCCCCAAGCATGAAGAAATCCACAATGTCATAAAGAGGTTCGGGATTATATGCACAAGGCCCTCCGGCAACAACAAAAGGATGGCTTTCATTTCTTCCACCGGATCTTATGGGTATTCCGGCCAGGTCCAACATGTTCACAATGTTTGTATAGCTCATCTCATATTGAAGGGTAAAACCCACAAAATCAAAGCTGTCGATAAAATCCCTGCTCTCCAGCCCAAAAAGCTTTATGCCGGTTTTTCTCATCACTTCTTCCATATCGGGCCATGGGGCAAAAACCCTCTCACAGAAAATATCCTGCTGATCATTCAACAGGTGATACAATATCTTCATCCCAAGGTGCGACATGCCAACCTCATATACATCGGGAAAGCAGAATGCGAATCTTATATCAACCGTTTCAGGATTCTTATGTATGCTGTTCCACTCCGTTCCAATATATCTTCCCGGCTTTTCCACCTTGGATAGCAATTCCTCATATATGAACTCCTTAGTGTTATCGTATTTCATTCGTTCCTCCTATAATTTAAGTACACAGCTAAAAAATGCAACATATGCAGCGGCAAACATTATATATTTTTTACCGAGTTTTCAGTGGAATTCAGTGTTTTCATTGTTATCCACAATCTCGTAACCTAATTTATATTATTACATAATTGCAGTATAAAATTCTACTGAAAGTTTATCTATCCATTAATTATTTGTGTAATTCTTCCATCATATCCGTATTGAAGAAGGCCTTTTATGATTTCTTCTTCACTCAGAATCCTTTTAGACCTGCCTTTTGCATCCACTACTTCCACGCAGCATTGGGTCGCAGGGCTGAATTTGTTCACTGCCTGTCTTATCAGGTTATCCTCCTGTACTTTTATAAACCTTTTTCTTATTTCTCCCCGGGCTATCATTGCATTCTTGGTGTTATTCCCCGTAAACAAGTAATAATACGAGCTGTTTTTCTCTTCCTTTAAAGCACCAATATATATAAATACAGCTGCAATTATAAGCGCCCCGCTTTTGCTTCCGGATGCAAGCATGTAAATGTTGAACCCCAGAAGCAGAAGAGCTGCTATCTTGCCTGCTGACGATAAAATCTTTGTTGCCTGCCTGTATCCCATCAGGAAGCAAAGCAGATTCCTTGCAATCTTGCCTCCATCCAGCGGAATTACAGGCAAAAGGTTGAACAGGCAAATAATCAGGTTATATCTGCAGGCTGATTCCAATACCCCTGAATACTCCCTGAAAAAACTGAATGTCAATGACAATACAAAGCTGGTGACAGGCCCTGCAGCTGAAACCACAGCTTCTGCAGCCCCTCCCAGCTTTGATAATTCTTCCATTCTGGCTATGCCTCCGTAGGGCATAAGCTCAACTTCATACACCTCAATTCTTAGTTTTTTTGCCGTCAATACATGTCCGAATTCGTGGAGCAATACACTGGCAAACATTATCAAGGACTGCTGCAGCCAGCCGATAATGCAGCTCACAAATAAAAAAAGGATAAAAAAAACATTTAGTTTTATCCTCACAGTCTGAGCCCCCAATGTCGCCGGTTATACTGTTCACTGCACTTCCATCAGCATTTCCATTGGGCTGACAGGCTTACCTGCCTCTTGTATCTCAAAATGCAGATGAGGCCCCGAGGTAATACCCGTGTCCCCTGTCTCCCCTATTATTTCTCCCTGCTGAACCTTTTGTCCCTCTTTAACAGTTATCTTATAGCAGTGGGCATATATCACATCATATTTGCCGCTCCTTATACTTACATACTTTCCGTTTGTTTCATCCTCTCCAACTGTTGTTACCGTTCCTGCCGCAGAAGACTTAATAGGTGTGCCGATTGCTGCATCTATATCTATTCCGGTATGCATTCTCACTGTCTTGAACACCGGGTGGATTCTTTCACCGTATTCTGATGTTATTTCCCCTTCCACAGGAAATATAAAGCTTGGACTGTCTTCAAAGCTTTCTATTCCGACTTGGGCAACCCCAAGGTTCTCCTTTGCCTCCGGTACAATATTCCCAATATTTCTGAATGTCCCCAATACCTTTGAAAAATCCATATTCCAGTTTATCGTTGTTCTTATGCCGTCAGATATCGTGTTTGCAATGCCAATATTAATATTATTCACTAACAGTACTGCCGCTATAGCTGCAAGAGATATAAAGGACTGCATCAGAAGCCTGTCTCCGAAATTCCTTTCACCATACCGCCTTGTTTTGAAGGCCGCACCGAATTTTCTATATTCCTTTACGTACCTTGGCCTGGGAGTATTCTCAAAATTATTGTTGTCCATATATTCTTTCCCCCATAGTTCTCTATAAATTAGTATATTTATATTTATATTCCAATGGAATTATGTCCAAAAAAATAAAAAAAGGGATATCGACTACTCGTTGAGTAATGTGCGATATCCCCCTGTTTCTAAATATTCACATTGCCTTTCATTCTTTTTATCGGTATATTGGCAACCAATGCGGGTACCGTTGAATCATCAATCTCCCTTTTTGTTCTGGTAAGCTTGATTTCAAGCCCTGCTTCGTCTATTTCCATATAATCTGATATTACCTTAATGAGTTCTCCCTTTATCATTTCAAGAAATTGAGGAGATACATTGGCCCTGTCATGGATCAATACCAATTTTAATCTTTCCTTGGCTATATCCTTACTGCTTGTACTTCTGTTAAACCACTTGAACAAATCCATAACTCACACCTCCTCTTACTGCTTTTTCTTATTCAATCCGAAAAGTTTTGCCACCCTCTTGAAAAAACCGTCCTCCGATTCAAGATTCATAAAAGGAATATCTTCTCCCAGTACTCTCCTTACAATATTCCTATAGGCTTGTCCCGCCAAGGACTGTTCTATTGCAATGGCAGGCTCTCCTCTGTTGGTAGAAACGACAATCAAATCATCATCCGGAACCACCCCTAAAAGATCAATGGCGAGTATATCTATCATGTCATCAATGTTCATCATATCTCCGCGTTTGACCATATCCATCTTGATCCTGTTTATAATAAGCATTGGGTTCCTTAATCCGCTTGCTTCCAGAAGCCCGATAATCCTATCCGCATCTCTGACAGCCGATACCTCAGGGGTTGTAACTACTATTGCCTTATTTGCACCTGCTATTGCATTCTTGAAGCCCTGCTCGATACCTGCGGGGCAATCCAATATTACGTAATCAAATTCTTCCGCAAGATCTCCGGTGAGTTTTTGCATCTGTTCGGGATTAACAGCATTCTTGTCTTTTGTTTGCGCTGCCGGAAGCAGGTACAGGTTGGGAAACCGCTTGTCCTTTATCAGTGCCTGTCTCTGTCTGCAAACACCCTCTACAACATCAACAAGATCATAAACTATTCTGTTTTCCAAGCCCATCACAACGTCCAGATTCCTGAGTCCTATATCTGCATCAACCAGAACGACGCTCTTCCCTTTAAGAGCCAAACCGGTGCCTATATTAGCCGTAGTAGTTGTTTTCCCGACTCCGCCTTTCCCTGATGTAACAACGATCACTTCACCCATTATATTACCTCCATAATTTATTGTATCAGCATATTTATATGGTATACTCTATCATTTCTTCAAATATGGCTCAACAACTATCATTCCTTGTTTGACCAATGCAATCTCAGGATTATCCGACTTGCTGCCCATTCCATCCGGAGATCTTGTTATTATATCTCCTATTCTCAGCTGAGAAGGCTGCATTTTATATGCGACAATGAATGCCCCATAGTCGCCGTTGGCTCCTGCCTGAATAATCCCTCTTACGGTTCCCATTACAATAACAGATCCGGCTGCTTTGATGTGAGCTCCGGGATTCACATCCCCAATCACCACAACGTCTCCTTTATATTGAATTAACTGGCCCGACCTGAGTGTTGCCCTGACTATCAGCGCTTCTCCCTTATGCACATTATCAAAAGGAAGCTGTTCCAGTATTTCCGGCTTTTTGCTCACGGGATGCTCTTCCTGTACAGGATAGTCCTTTTCGTTATAGCTTCCTATTACTGTCATGCCATATTCCTGCTCCATGATTTCCTTAAGCTCATCAAACTCATCCTGAGTAAGTTTCTTTCCCTTGAAGTTCATAATATTTGCGCCTTCAAAAAAACGCTTGGAGGGTTTGATTTTCTTTTCTAAATTGTATTTTATGGTATTCAAATCCATTTCTTCTTTGAGTATTATATATAATCCGTCTTTCGTACCTTTGAATATCACTGCATTTTCTGCCATGGCAGTACCCCCTGATTCCGGATATATCGTCTTATATGCATAGTCTAATATTTCTTCATAATTGCGATAAATCCTTCTTTCCAATGAAAAAATGCATCCCTACGGCACTATTTCATTGTCAATATGCATATTATCCTTAGTCTCCTCAGGTGCCAGGTAAGCTTCAATTATTTCCCTGGCAACCGGTGCGGGATAGTTTCCGTGGCCACCCTGGGTTATCATCACCACAACGGCAATCTCGGGTTTTTCATAGGGAGCAAAGGCGGCAAACCACGCATGGGCATCATAACCTTTTCCTACTTCTGCAGTTCCCGTTTTGCCTGATATTATAACCTTGCTGCCTATGAAAGCACTTCTCGCTGTTCCGCCGGCTTCATTGGTAACAGCATACATTCCCCTCTTTATCGCTTCAAGACTGGCGGGGGAAATATCTATCTTCTCCACTGCTTCCGGCTGTTTTTCCAGCTTTACGTTGCCATCATAGTCTATGACCTTATCTACCAGGTAAGGTTTATACCTTGTACCTCCATTCACTATAGACGCAACAGCGTTTGCAAGCTGAAGAGGAGTAACACCGTTCATTCCCTGTCCGATTGTTGCGTTCAGCACATCTCCGGGCTGATACTTGCTGTCCCTTATATATCTCCACACCCGTTCAATCGCCTTTGAATCATTAATACCAAGTTCTTTGAGTTTTGACCTTACTTTGGCTTCTCCCGGATTATTATCCAAGTATCCTTTTATTTCATCACGGACATTCTTATCATTTATCTTCAGATTATTTACAAGATAGTTGTCAAGATATCTCCTGAACAGATCTTTTTTATATGTCGGACCTTCTACAGTTCCCTTATACTCTGAGAGCAGCTCTATACCTGTTTTCTCGCCTAAGCCGAATTTCTTCGCATATTCTTCAAATACTTCTCCTCCCATTCTTCTGCCTACCTCGAAGAAGAAATAGTTACATGAATTCTTAATTGCCTGGGATACATTCTGGCTGTAATGGGGAATACCCGTGGATTTAAATATTGAACAGGACGGAGATACCCCGGGTATAGCTGTATAATAGCCTTTATCGTATATCGTTTCCGAAGGAGTTATTACCTTGCTTTCCAATCCCGCCACTGCACTAACCAGCTTCATGGTTGATCCGGGGGAAAGGATCGATGAAATTGCATTATTCATCAGCGGCTTAGGTGCATACACATCCTTGCTTTTGGGCTGCAGGCTCTTCCAATCCTCACTGCTGATTCCTGCCGCAAACAGATTCGGATCAAATCTGGGTTCACTTGCCAGGGCAAGAATCTTTCCCGTATTCACATCTATTGCTACCGCAGCTCCGGAGGTTGCATTAGGATATGGCTTATCCTTCACTATACCTTTTCTTATATTCTCCATAGTCTTTGCCAGGGAATCCTCAGCTGTTTTCTGAAGCTTGGCGTCAATGGTCAGAAAAACCGTATCACCGGGAACAGGATCTATTTCATTTATTGTATTTATCAGCGTCCCGTTTACATCTACCTCTATCTGCCTGGAACCATCCTTACCCTTAAGATATTCTTCCATGGAATTCTCTATGCCGGACTTTCCAATCAGGTCCTGGGGAGTGTATCCTTTACTTGACAACTCCTCAAGCTCACTTCCAATCATACCCATATAGCCGATAATGTGGCTGGCAAAATCCCTTCCCGCATATGATCTGATGGGCTTCTGGATTATCTCCACACCGGGAAGAAAAATCTTGCTCTCTTCTATCTTGGCCCTTGTTTCCATCTTGATATTTGCGGCTATTTCTACCGGTTCATATGCTTTATATCTGTTCTGTCCAACCAGATACTTGACTGCCAGAATCTTTTTTGCCTTTTCATCATCATAGATATCTCTGGGGATTTTATATTTGCTGCAAAGTACATCAAATATCTCAGACGCACTTTTCTCAGGCCCGAAGCCATGGCTTTGCTTCCATTTTATCTCAGACTTCCGGAAAGAAAAT
This sequence comes from Clostridia bacterium, assembly GCA_017994115.1. Lineage (GTDB taxonomy): Bacteria > Bacillota > Clostridia > Lutisporales > Lutisporaceae > BRH-c25. Next base: position 44,913 of record JAGOLK010000004.1, read on the forward strand.
TCAAACTCATTGATGTCAAAAGGCAGTTCTACGCTTTTTTCATCCCTCAGGATTTCATAAGCTTCAAGATCAATGGTATCTGCCGGAATGCCATAATCCAATCTAAGCTTCATAAAAGCGTCCTTTGCAGATGCACTTTCCGGAATACCGTACTTCTTCTTCCAGTTGATTTCATCATCCTGATAAGAAAACCTTATGGGATTAATGAGTATTGGTATTTCATCCTTATAGGTATCGCCGTTCTGTTCAATTATATTAATTACAGACAGCGCAATATCGTTCAATGTATCCTGGGGTACATCCGTTTTCATTATATTAACGGAATAGCTCTGCTTGTTTCCTGCAATAAGCCGTCCGAATTTGTCTACAATATGCCCTCTGGGTGCAGTTACTGAAATATTCCTTGTCCTCAAGGTCTCAGACTTTTTCCGGTAATATTCTCCTTTTACCAGCTGCAAGTCTGCCAGTCTGAATGCCATAACCAAAAAAACCAAGACTGTTACCGCCCTGATGATATCAAGCCTATTACTAAAATATTTCTTAAACATATTACCATCTACTCCCCATAACCTGCATCTCATGTCCGGTGTCTATCAGTATATCCTTCTGTCCATGAAAGAGGTTTCGTCCAACTTATAAATAAACCTGTAAACTATCGAACCCACTATAGCATTATATAATGCCTGAGGCAGAATCACCTGCAGCAGCATATATATGTATGAGTTCCCTGCGCTTGGAAAATCATTGGAAAAATATGAAACAAGCAAAAAGCTATGCTGAAGAATGATAATTGCAATAAGGTTAAAAATGAAAGGAGGTATAAAACTGTCCTTAAATACTTTTTCATGAGCTTGTCCTATTATATACCCGGTCACCATATAAGACAGGGCGTTGATGCCTATGACTCTGGCATACATAATATCTATCAGTAATCCTATTCCAAGGCCTGTAAAAGCGCCGAAGGCGCTTCCCCTCATAATTGCATATGCTACGATAATCATTATTGAAAAGTCCGGCTTTATCCCATTAATACGGGTATATTGAAATAATGTCGATTCTAGTATGACATTAAAAACAGCCAGTATACAAATAACCGCTATTCTCACAAGCAATCCCTCACATTTTACTTGGAGGCTTTGATTACAAATACCTCTTCAAGCCTTTTAAAGTCAACTGATGGCTCGATAATTACCACCTTCTGCAGCTTTTTTTCCTGTTTCTCCACGCTCTTCACTTTGCCTATATGCAGGCCCTTTGGCAAAGTGCTGTACTCCGAAGTAATAATATCGTCACCTTTGACTATGTCCGCCTCAAGCTCCATTATTGCTATAACATCAGAGTCCGCACTGCCTGATACAATTCCCATATCCCTTGTCCTGTTCACAATTATGCTAATAGAGCTTCTTTCATCAATAATAGCCATAAGCTTTGAATAATTTGCACCTGTCTCAATAATTTTTCCTACGAGATAACCATGGCCTACTATTACGGCATCATTGACTTGAATTCCATCCCTGGACCCTTTATTAATCGTATATACATCATACCAGTTTCCGGGATCTCTTCCGGTAACATTGGCTCCAATATATTCAAACTGAGTATTTGTATCCTTGAATTCCAAAAGGCTCCGCAGCCTGCCGTTTTCCAATGCCATTTGTATAAGCTGCCTGTTTTGCTCTTTCAGCTTCTCGACCTCCGCCTTAAGATTTTCATTTTCCGTTTTAAGGTTTTTCAAATCGTATAAGCTCTTGAAGGTATTCTTAAAAAACTCCCCCGAAGAGTAGAATACACTCTGAACAGGAGTTATTATTCTTCCAAAAATACCATCAATCACACCCGGTCTTGTCCTACCTTGAGATGTAACAGCAATTAATGATATTAATAGTATTGATATTAATACAACAGAAATAAGGAGCTTATTCCTAATTTTCATATTTTTAAAACCTCACAAAACCTTATCTCCTGTGCTTCCCGGAATATGATTTGCTTATTTCGTCATATTGCTCCAAAGCTTTGCCCGTTCCAATTGCCACACAATCCAACGGATTCTCGGCTACCTGCACCGGCATTCCTGTTTCGTGCTTCACCAGAATATCCAATCCGTGCAGAAGCGCTCCTCCACCGGAAAGCATTATCCCTCTGTCCATTATATCAGCAGCCAGCTCAGGAGGCGTCTTCTCCAGAGTACTCTTAATGCCGTCCAGAATTATTGCAATGGGCTCTCTTAAAGCTTCAAGAATTTCCTCGCTTGTAACCTTTATTGTTTTGGGCAAACCCGTGATCAAGTCCCTTCCTTTAATGTCCATTGAACCTTCTGATGTATTAGGATATGCAGACCCGATTGCAATTTTTATCTCCTCGCCGGTACGCTCTCCAATTGCCAAATTATACATCCTCTTTATATAATGTACAATTGCTTCATCCTGTTTGTCTCCAGCCGCCCTTATGGATTTGCTCGTTACAATCCCTCCCAGGGAAATCACAGCTATTTCGGTAGTACCTCCGCCCATATTGACTATCATGCTTCCCGTTGGCTCTCCAACTGGTAAACCGGCTCCAATTGCTGCTGCCATCGGCTCTTCAATAAGTCTTGCAATACGTGCGCCTGCCTGCATTGCTGCTTCTTCAACAGCTCTTCTTTCTACTTCTGTAATACCTGAAGGAACACTTACAAGAACCCTGGGCTTTCCTACCGGGGAACCTGCATAGGCTCTTCCTATGAAGTACTTTATCATTCTGTGGGTAACGTTGAAATCGGCAATTACCCCATCCCTCATAGGCCTTATTGCTACAATATTGCCGGGGGTTCTGCCAATCATTTTTTTTGCTTCGTCTCCTACAGCCATTACAGCATTGGTATCAAGCTTCATAGCAACAACAGACGGCTCTCTTACAACAATTCCTTTACCCCTCACATACACCAGTGTATTTGCGGTGCCCAAATCTATACCAATATCCTTTGACAAAAAATTAAACAAGCCCATAATATATGTCCTCCTTAACAAAATACACACATCAACTGTACAACGGATTTTACTGTATAAAGGCAAAAATAGTTATATAAACCTTTTATATATGTTTTACAAATGGAAAACAAGTTATTCACTTTTAACACCCGAAAAAACACTAGAACAGTCCTTTTTCTTTCATGCTGATATATTTGCCGTCTCCTATGATAATATGGTCAACCAATTCAATACCGATAAGCTTCCCGGCTTCAGCAATCCTTGCGGTTATTGATATGTCTTCGCTGCTGGGAGACGGGTCACCGCTGGGATGATTATGCACCATGATTATACTGGCGCTTGATTTCCTTATCGCCGGGTTAAAAACCTCCCGCGGATGCACAATGGAAGCATTCAAGCTTCCTACTGAAATTTCCTCCACTGATATCAGATTGCATTTCACATTAAGCAATACAAGCTTCATGTGTTCCTTCTTGAGATATCTCATCTCTTCCATAAGCAAGCCTGCAACATCCTGGGGGCATTTCAGCGGCTTGTCCGCGCCGGGCTCAAAAGCTGCCAGGCGTTTGCCCAGCTCTATCGCTGCCTTGATCTGGGCAGCTTTTGCTTTCCCGATTCCATTGATAGAACTCAGCTGTTCCACATTACTGTCTGCCAGGTATCTCAGCCCCTGTTCCTGTACCAGTATTCTATGGGCCAAAGATATTGCACTTTCCTCCTTGGTCCCGGTCCGGAGCAATATGGCCAGAAGCTCTGCATTGGAAAGTACTGAAGCCCCGTGTCTTGCGAGGCGCTCTCTGGGCCTTTCCTCCTCCGGAAGATTTTTTATTGTGGCATGGCCTTTCCGCATCCTTTACTCCTCCAGGGTATAATTAAATCCTCCAGGGTATTATCAAATCATGCAGGCTAAATAAGCATCACTCCGAAGTGCTCCAGCATCTTTCTCAGCCGGAATATCGGAAGCCCTACGACATTGAAATAATCACCCTGAATTCCTTCAACAAATAGTGAACCCAATCCCTGTATAGCATATGCTCCTGCTTTGTCTTCAGGTTCACCGGTGTTTATGTATGCTGTTATCTCATCCCTGCTCAATTCCTTGATTTTTACCTTTGTGCTCTCATGCTCAGTCAGGCTTTCTCCTGTTGCAGTATTTATAATGCTGATGCCTGATATCACAAGGTGCTGCTTCCCGCTAAGCTTTGTCAGCATGCAGAAAGCTTCCTCCCTGTTTCTTGGCTTTCCCATTATTTCATCACAATATACAATTGTGTCTGAACCGATTACCAATGCATCTCCCTTTATAGACTTCGCCACATCCTTTGCTTTCATATAAGCAAAATGTTCAACCAGTTTTGAAGCCGGCAATTCTACTGTACTTTCTTCAAAGCTTGATGGTATGACCTCAAACTTAATGCCTGTCTGAGACAGCAGTTCTTTCCGCCTTGGGGAATTTGAAGCCAGTATTATTCTCATTAATCTCACCTGTACAATATGTTTTACACTAGAGCCTTCTGTATATATAAATTGCAATCACAATTCCCAGTATGCTGAACATATTTATATTGAAGTCAAGACCAAAGGTAAGTCTTAGTACGTGGAAATTCCACTCATGGGCGGAAACCCCCAGGTTGTATCCATACTTAAGTATCGGAAAATATTTCCCCAGCAGTTCACCCAAAAAACCGCCCACGACCAATCCGCATACAACCATCAGAAGCATTATCCACCCGCTTCTGCCGCTTTCTCTCCTCAACACATTCATCTCCTTTATAATTAACTTCTGCATATGTCAGCAATACGTGAATTCCTTATGTTTTAGTTTAACATTTTAAATACCGGACTTCAACTTTTTTGGAATTCATTTGACATCTAATATCGACATTTTATATAATTCGTACAGCTAAGAAAAAAAATGGGGTAAAAAAGAATGCAAAGCAAAGGCCGCCATTTATGGCGACCCTATTTATGCATTATTCTTTTATTTCATTTCAATGGCATCCTTGGGGCACTTGGCAAAGCATTGACCGCAGCCTACGCATTTATCATCCAGCACCTTATGCTTACCCTTCAGTTCTCCCTCAATTGCCTCAAAATTGCAATTCTTCGAACAGATTGTACAGCCTATGCATTTGTCTTCAATAATAAAGGCTTTTTTTCTGTCTGCAAAGTTGGCATATATGGTTTTTGTAGGACATACTTCAGCGCACATCATACAATTGACACACTTGCTGTAATCTATCTTCGCAACATTGTTTTCAACCTTTATTGCATCAAATTTGCATGCTTTCACACATTTTTGGCAAGCAATGCAGCCGACTTTGCAGGCTTGCATCGTAGCTTTGCCTTTATCCTGATTCCTGCAAAGCACTCTTACCTTCTTTGATACAGGAACCAGTTCGATAATCCCCTTAGGGCATACCGCTATGCACTTTTTGCAGGCAGTACATTTTTCTTCATCAACTACAGCAATACCGTTAACTATATGAATAGCATCAAAGGGACATTCCCTTACACAGGTGCCAAGTCCGGTACAGCCATACCGGCAGCTTTTGGAACCCCCTGCAAGCATTTCTGCCGCCTTGCAATCCTTTATACCCTGATATTCATACTTTTCTGCTGCATTGTTACTGTCACCGCAGCAGATTACTCTTGCTACCTGACGTTCAGCGGAACTTGCTTCAACGCCCATAATCACCGCAAGTTTTGCTGCAAGCTCAGCTCCTCCTACAGGGCATTGGGAAATCGGCGCATTTCCGCTTGCAATAGCCTCGGCCAATGCATCGCAGCCGGCAAACCCGCATCCGCCGCAGTTGGCACCAGGTAAAACATCTCTGACTTCTGTAACCTTGGGATTAACCTCAACAGCAAACTTCTGTGATGCATAAGCCAGTACTATGCCGAAAAAAACTGCCAGACCTCCCAGTACTATTACAGGCAAGCCTATACTATTAAACAAGGTAATCACCTCTACTTTCTTCTAAACTAATACTAAAGCAGTCCGCTGAATAAACCGCTGAATCCAAGAAAGGCTATGGAGAATAAGCTGGCCGCTATCATTGCTATCGGGAACCCATCAAGAGCTTTTGGTGTAGGCGCCAAATCAAGTCTTTCCCTGACACCGGCAAAAAGTATAATAGCAAGTGCAAAACCCAGGCCTCCGCCTACTCCGTTAATCAATGACTCAATCAGATTATAGCTTTTATTTATATTCAGTATAGCAACACCCAGCACTGCACAGTTGGTGGTAATAAGCGGCAAATATATGCCCAATGCCTGATATAGCGTGGGGCTTGTCTTCTTAATTACCATTTCAACAAACTGTACAAGGCCTGCTATAACAAGTATAAAAGCTATAGTCTGCAAATATCCTATACCCATAGGATCAAGTATAAATATCTGTACTGCCCAGCATATTACTGATGCCAAGCCCATTACAAAAGTAACAGCCACACTCATTCCTACCGCTGTATCTATCTTCTTCGACACCCCCAAGAACGGGCATATACCCAAGAACTGGGAGAGGATAAAGTTGTTTATAAATATCGCACTGACCAGAATTAATGCTATTTTCATCTGTATCTCCCTCCTTAACCCTTTCTCAGACTGGTGATTTTGTTAAATGCAGCAATTGTAAGTCCAAATACAAGGAAGCCCCCCGGAGGCAGTATCGCTATCAAAGCCGGTTCAAAACCTGCACCGAAAAGCTGTATTCCGAAGAATGTACCTGCACCCACTACTTCTCTGATTGCGCTTATTATTGTGATAGCTACTGTAAATCCGAGTCCCATTCCTAAACCATCCATAATGGAATTCAAAGGCGGATTCTTAACCGCAAAGGCTTCCGCCCTTGCAATGATTATACAGTTAACAACAATAAGAGGAATATATAGCCCCAGGGATTTATCCAGTGCAGGTGAATATGCCTGTATGACCATCTGCACTATCGTAGTAAACGTAGCGATTACTATAACAAATATAGGAATCCTGACCTCATTGGGTGTTGCCTTTTTAATAAGCGATATTATAAGGTTAGAACCTACAAGAACTGCAGTTGCAGCTATTCCCATACCTATACCGTTAAACACGGCTGTGGTAATTGCAAGAGTAGGGCATGTTCCGAGTACCAACCTAAATGTCGGATTCTCTTTTATTAAACCATTATTAAAATCCTTCCAAAGATTCATTTTTTCACCTCCAAATTTTTTTAGTAATTACTTACCTGACAATTCCCTTGCCGCATCCAAGGCTTGGTTAACTCCTTCAGCTACTGCCTTTGATGTAATTGTCGCACCTGATATTGCGGCAATTTCATTATCCTTTGGAGTACCGCTCTTTATAACATTGATTGGGCTCTCCCATGTCTTACCGCTGAACTGTTCCTGGAACTTTGGAGTCTCTGATTTTTTCCCAAGTCCCGGAGTTTCAGTATTGTTTCCGACCTTAATTCCCTGCAGGCTGCCATCGGTAGTTATGCCTACTACTACATCTATAGCCCCGCCGTAACCCTTTGGCGCTGCTTGGACTGCATAACCCACAACATTTCCTCCGGCCTTGGCGACATATATTGCTTTTATATAGTTATACTTTTCATTAGATGCAATTGTTGAAAATGTGCTGTCATCCAGTTTCTCAAATTCATCAGCCTCCGGAAGCACGGCTTTTTTTGCTTCGTTATTTGCTATTATCTGTTGTTCCTGGATTCTTTCAAAAGTTGCCGCATTCGTAAAACCTAAGGCCGCAGCAGCAACAGCGCATACTATAAACAGTATGCCGGCCAGTCTAATATAGTCACGCACTTTTCTTCACCTCCCCGAATTTTCTGGGCATTGTATATTTGTCAATAAGAGGTGTTGCAACATTCATGATAAGTATTGAATAAGATACTCCTTCCGGATAGCCTCCATAGAATCTTATTAATGAAGTCAGAAAACCGCAGCCGATGGCAAAAATTATCTGGCCCTTTGGAGACATCGGAGACGTTGAATAATCCGTAGCCATGAATATCGCACCGAGGAATAGTCCTCCGGCTAATATATTATAAATCATTGTATCCGCATCAAAACCGCCGAACAAGAATGAAAGTACCGCCACTGTTGCTATATATACCAACGGTATTCTGTAGCTGATTACTCTTCTGTACAAAAGATAAGCTCCCCCGATAATAAGCGCCAGCACAGATGTTTCACCGATACATCCGCCTATATTGCCGATAAACATGTCCCATAAACCGGGAAGTGCTTGTCCAGCTGCTTCACCGCCTTTTAAAATTGCAAGGGGTGTTGCTGTTGAAACGGCGTCCGCACCGGGTGCAACCCAGCCCGTCATTCTTACAGGCCATGAAGCGAGAAGCATCGCTCTCGCCGCCAAAGCAGGGTTTATAAAATTATAGCCCAATCCTCCAAAGCACTGCTTGGCTATAGCTATTGCAAATATCGAGCCAACGGCAACCATCCAAAGAGGAAGTGTAACAGGCACGTTGAAAGCAATTAGTATACCGGTAACTACAGCACTCAAATCATTAACGGTAACAGGCTTTCCCAATATCTTCTGCATAACGGCTTCAGTTGCCACAGCAAAAGCCACAGCAACAGCCGTAAGAGTTAATGCGTTTAATCCAAAGTAAAATACACCGGCCAAAAGCGCAGGCATAAGTGCAATTATCACATCCAGCATAATCTTCTGGGTGGTCTCTCCGGATCTTATATGCGGTGATGATGATACTAAAAATCTGCTATTTTCCATTTCTTCCCCTCCCATCACTTAGACTGGGCTTTTTTACGCCTAGCCAGTATTTCGCGTTTTGATACCCTAATTGAATCAACAAGAGGCCTCTTAGCAGGGCATACAAAAGAACAGGATCCGCATTCAATACAATCCATAGCATTTAACGCTTCAGCCTCATCATGCCTGTTGGCAAGCGAGTACATGCTTATATTCACAGGCATAAGGTTTATCGGACATGTTTCAACACATTTGCCGCACTTTATGCAGTTGGAAGGTTCAGGCAGCCTTGCTTCCTCTTCAGAAAGCACCAGTATACCGGATGTGCCCTTTATTGCCGGTATATCCAGTGAAAACTGGGTTATACCCATCATTGGCCCCCCTGCAATAACCTTCCCAACCTTGCCCTTAAGCCCTCCGCATTGTTCTATTATATCCTTGAAAGATGTTCCTATCTTGACTAAAAGATTCTTGGGGTTATTTACCCCTGCTCCTGTAACAGTCACTATCCTTTCTATCAAAGGCATACCTGTCTTTATAGCTGTTGCAACTGCCGCCGCAGTTCCTACGTTGTTAACTACAACTCCGGCATCAGCCGGCAGCCCCCCGGAGGGAACCTCTCGGCCGGTGCATGCATAAATAAGCTGCTTTTCAGCCCCTTGAGGATATTTGGTCTTAAGTGCCACTACTTCAATATCCTCAATTCCCCTGGCTGCTTCATAAACCTTCTCTATTGCATCAGGCTTGTTAGTCTCTATACCAATGTATCCTTTTTTAACTCCCAGGGCTTTCATCAGTGCCTGCAGCCCAAATACCACATTTTCAGGATGTTCAAGCATCAGCCTGTGGTCTGAAGTCAGATAAGGTTCACATTCAGCACCGTTTAATATTACTGTATCCACATTTTTGTCCGGCGGCGGAGCAAGCTTGACATGGGTTGGGAAAGTAGCTCCTCCCATACCGACTATACCTGCTTCTTTTATTATGTTCTTTATATCCTCAGCTGAAAGATTTGAAATATCTCCTTTGGGAACCACCTGATCCGAAGTGGTGTTCTGCATGTCATTCTCAATTACTATGCAGGGCACAGCCATTCCTCCCGAATACAGCCTCGGCTCTACTGCTGCAACCTTTCCCGATACACTGGAATGCACCGGGACTGATACAAATCCTTTAGCCTCCCCTATTTTCTGTCCTACCTTCACCTCATCACCGACCTGCACAATAGGCTCACAAGGAGCACCTATATGCTGCTGCATGGGGATTACAACAACCTTAGGTTCATTGGCTCTCTCTATCGGCAGGCTTTCAGTTGCCTTCTTACTGTGTGGTGGATGGGTTCCGCCCTTAAATGTCAGTGTTCTTATATTCAATTTGCTCACCCCTTAATTTATATAAATAAGTAAATCCCAGCATTGAGACCTAATAAACTCACAATTAGTATCTATTCGACGCGTGTATACAAAATCCTTTAGCTATATTTTTTTTTGCTCGATATTCTTTTAACATTTTCTGAATATGTTCTTCCGCTAATATTATTCACCAATCCGGCAATACTATTTCTGAGGTGAAGAATGCCTGGTGAACACCAGACATATTATAATATAGCAAAGCTGGTTGAAAAGTCAAAGGAAATTTGTCGAGAAAATTCCAAGGAATATATGATTATTGATATTGATGAAAAAGGCCGCCTCAGCGTTTTCAACTAAGACAGCCTTTTTGAAGCTTTTTTGTTTTTTAACTTTTCTCTATTTCCTTATTATTGCCTTGAATGGGCACTTCTGCATACAAACTCCGCATTTTATGCACTTGCTGGAATCAATGGTATAGGGAGTCTTTGGCTGGCCTGAGATACACTGCTGCGGACAATTTTTGGCACATATTCCGCAACCCTTGCACTTATCGGCTATAATAAAGTAATTCAGCAGTTCCTTACATACTCCCGCCGGACATTTCTTATCCTTAATGTGTGCTTCATACTCGTTTCTGAAATATTTTATTGTTGAAAGTACAGGGTTCGGAGCTGTCTGTCCCAATCCGCAGAGAGCCGAATTCTTGATGTTTTTTGCAAGATTTTCAAGCTTATCTATATCGCCTTCTTCACCTTTGCCTTCAGTTATTCTCTCGAGGATTTCCAGCATTCTCTTGGTACCTTCACGGCACGGCGTGCACTTTCCGCAGGATTCATCAACTATGAAATCCATGAAGAACCTTGCAATATCAACCATACAATTGTCTTCATCCATAACAATCATACCGCCGGAGCCTATAATGGAACCTAATGCAGCAAGACTTTCATAGTCAATAGGTGAGTCAAGGTGTTCTTCAGGAATACAACCGCCTGAAGGGCCGCCTGTCTGAACAGCTTTGAATTTCTTTCCGTTGGGGCAGCCTCCGCCTATTTCATATATTACATCTCTCAATGTTGTTCCCATAGGTATTTCAACAAGACCTGTATTGTTTATTTTGCCGCCAAGTGCGAATACTTTTGTGCCCTTGGATTTTTCCGTACCCATGCTGGCAAACCATTCAGGCCCTTTGTTGAATATTACAGGTATGTTTGCATAGGTTTCAACATTGTTAAGTATTGTAGGCTTTGCAAACAATCCTTTATTTGCAGGGAACGGAGGCCTTGGCCTTGGCATACCTCTCTGTCCTTCAATCGAAGCTATAAGAGCTGTTTCTTCGCCGCATACAAAGGCTCCTGCTCCAAGCCTCAGCTCAATATCAAATTTAAAACTTGTTCCCATTATATTATCTCCAAGCAGACCATACTGCCTTGCCTGGCCTATTGCTATTCCGAGACGTTTAACAGCTATCGGATATTCCGCCCTGCAGTAAATATACCCTTGGCTGGCACCAATAGCATAACCGGCAATAGTCATAGCTTCAAGTATTGAGTGAGGATCTCCTTCCAGAACGCTTCTGTCCATGAACGCACCCGGGTCTCCTTCGTCAGCATTGCAAAGAACATATTTCTGGTCATTTACTGATTTTGATGCAAAATCCCACTTCATTCCGGTAGGGAAGCCGGCACCGCCTCTTCCTCTAAGCCCGGATTTCTTAACTACATCAATTACTTCCGCCGGTGTCATTTCCGTAAGTACCTTTTGAAGAGCCTTGTAACCGTCAAAAGCTATATATTCATCTATGTTCTCCGGGTTAATTATACCGCAGTTCCTTAATGCAACTCTAACCTGCTTCTTGAAGAAATCAACTTCTTCAAGTGCTTTCAGCCTGTTTTCTTCAACTGACTCTGCATAAAGCAGCCTCTTCACAACTCTGCCCTTTACCAGATGCTCCTTTACAATTTCCTCTACATCTTCAGGTTTAACCATACTGTAGAAAGAAGCTTCCGGATAAACAATAACTACCGGGCCCAGTGCACAAAGTCCAAAACAGCCTGTTCTTTCCACAACAACTTCTTTTTCAAGCCCATGCTTCTTTATTTCATCTTCAAAGTTCTTTGCTATCTGTTCAGAATTTGAGGAAGTACAGCCAGTACCTCTGCAAATCATGACATGAGAACGATACATCTCCATTAATATTACCTCCTACAGATTACTATATTCCTTTCTGTCCCTCAAGCCTTCCTTTATTTACTTTCAGCACCGATTGTATATCCCTCAACAACCTTGCCCTTCATAATATGTTCATTGACTATTCTAATGGCCTTTGATGGATTTACCTTAACATAAGTAACCTTCTCCTCGCCGGGTTTATATACTTCTACTATAGGCTCAAGCCTGCACATGCCTATACAGCCTGTCTGGGCAACTACCACATCCGACAGATCGTGTTTTTTTATTTCGTCCATTATTGTCAGAAGTACCGGTCTTGCTCCTGCAGCAATACCGCAGGTTGCCATACCGACAACTATTCTGGTGCCGGATCTATCTTTTCTGATATTGATCGTATCCAGGGTTTTCTTTCTGATTTCTTCCAATTCCTGAATTGTTTTCATCTTACACACCTCCGCGTATATTCTTTAAACCTTCATTAATATAATCCTTAATCCACATCAGAACCTCGGGTTCCCCCAAGTTAACATCATTACCCAAAGCAGTTCTGATCTCCCTTGTATCCAGGCAAAAATCCCTTCCATCAACAATGTGCCTGTATACAAAATCAACAACTCTATTAACATCAGATCCTGCAAGAATTAGACTCAACATGGTTTCAGCCATATTTCCCATTGGAGCCCTGTCTATATGGCTATGTTTGAATACAGCTGTAAGCTGCGTTCCCACATTTTTTTCCGATTCTATGACAAGATCCCCTTCACATCTCCTGCATGCTGCCTGCATAAGAGGTATCCCCAATCCTACCTTTCTGCTTGTCCTTGTAGTTACAAAGGGATCCATTACCTTCACAAGAAAATCCTTATCCATTCCCTTACCGTTGTCATTTATACAGATAGTTAGTCGATCCGCTTTTGTATCTTCTTCCACTGAAATCTCCACAAGGCTGGCTCCTGCTGAAATCGAATTCTGGGACAAATCAAGGATATGCAGTGATAAATCCTTCATCCTGATATTAATACTTCTTCACAATATCCGGGATATCATCCGGAACCAATTTGCCGTATACATCTTCACCAATCATCATTACCGGAGCAAGGCCACAGCAGCCCAGGCATCTGGTTGCCTCAAGAGTAAACTTTCCATCCGATGTCGTACCCCCGGTTTTTACATTCAGCTCTTCTTCAAGTCTTTCAAGTACCCCTTTGGAGTTCTTAACATAGCAGGCTGTTCCGAGACATACGCTTATTGTGTGCTTGCCTCTCGGAGTCAAGGTGAACCTTGAATAAAAAGTAGCTACGCCGAATATTTCAGCTACCGGAATGTTTAATACTTCTGATATCCTCTTCATTACTTCCTCAGGAATATATCCGAATAATTCCTGTGCTTCATGAAGAATTGGTATTAAAGCACCCTTCTGATCCTTATGCTCCAGGATAACGTCCTCCAATTTCTCCATGTTTTCCTTCATTGCTGCGTCAGACATTAAAGAGTTCCCTCCTTCAAATATTTATAATTGGAAATAGTAACAACTTATATTGAATACACGGATTCAATAAAATTTAGGTTGTTGTTTCGTGAACTTTTGCCTTCTTTTTATTTGTTTTTCACGAAAATAACTATTGATATAAATTTGTCAATTACGTCCTACAATATTGTATCACATATTAGATATTTTTTTAACAAATATTTTAATATTTTTTCTTTTTCCTGTTTGTTTTTTCTGAAACTGTATATAATAATTGGTTTGGAGTATTTTTTTATTTAAAGTTTTTTATTGTTTGGGGTCCAGCTTGCTGAAAAGCTCACTGACCGTCAGGCAATCCAGCTCAATAAAAAAATCCCTTTCGCTTATATCTTCAAGATAATGAGCGTCAGAGGAAATTATATAATTGAATCTGCTAAGAAAAGGATACTTTTTAAAAGCTGCATCCGGAGTGCATCTTTTTGATATTTCCACTGTTTTGACCTTAAGATCCGGAGGAATGAAGCCAAGATTGGTTATGATACTGAAACCCTGTCTGTCCACATGAGCGGGTATACACACCCCTCCAAGCCCTCTGGTCAATATGAACACATCATTGACTGAGAGTATTGTGGAAGACAGAAGCAGCTTATGCTCTTTTCCTATTATTTCATCTGAACTGTTAAAAATCAGTTGACGTCCGAAAATTTCTTCGTTGTTCTCTATATCCGGTAAGGAATTATAAACAATCTCCGCGAATTTCATTGCTCCTTCCATTCTTTTAAAAAGGCACAATAAATGAACTTCCTCTTTTGTCTGAACCTCCATTCCCGGAATAACCATCAATCCGTTCTCTTTTGCTGCTTCCATAACGGCAGGAAGATTGCTGCAGGAATTGTGATCTGTAACCGCTATGATATCGAGCCCTTTCAACAAGGCCATATTTACAATGTTGCATGGTGTCATATCCTCATCACCGCACGGTGATAATGCGGAGTGTATGTGAAAATCCACCGCAAATTCCATACTACTCAATTCCCATCCTGTATAGTTCTTTTGCAATCCCATATGCGCTTAAGCCCGACAGGTACACAGGCACTCCCTCATCCTCCGCTTTTCGGAGAGTATCCTCCTCAACCTCCACGCCTTCGGGTATAATGATACAGCCCAGTTCAAGCAAAGTTGCCACTGCGACGATATTTGCATGAGTCTGCACGGTTATCCATGCGTCTCCTTTACTGGCATGAGCCATAGCCCAGCTTAAAAGATCACATATATAAACTCCGGTAAGCTCCCTGCTGGTTCCGGCCTCTCCTGCCAACAGCTTCAATCCAATTTTTTCTCCGGCATCTCTTACTAACATGTTAACCCTCCCTATAATTGCGGTTTTTCTTTATTGAAACTTTTCATGGTTTTGACTATGCAAACTGCATTCCGGTTTTCACCCTTCACTATGTCCTCTGCAAATGCCTTGCAGGTTGGAGCCCCGCAGACACCGCAGTCTATTCCCGGCAAGTCCTTCAGCATTTCCTTTATCTTTTCCATTTTCTTAATGGATTTGCCGATATCATCATCCAGACGCATTACAGCTATGGGCTCAATGGCTTCAGTCAATCGGATGAATCCGCTCTTATACATTTCTATTTGTTTCTTAATCTCTTCCTCACCGGGATTTGAATCCGGAAGCCCTTTTGCAAGGGTTTTCATGCGTCTCTTGGCTATAAAAGGGTTCTCTATTGTAAGAGGCCCTCCCACACAACCTCCGACACAGGCCATTCCCTCAAAAAACTCCAATCCCTCAAGCTTATCCATTTCAATTTCTTCCAGAATTTTAATAACCTCATGTATTCCATCTACGGCAAGGTAATTTTTTATACCCAAAGGCTCTCCCTGTCCTCCTATTATCGGCCATAACAAAGATTCCTTTGTACTCCTGGTCAGATCCTCCGCATTGCTGCCTAAATTTCTCAGCATCATGCCATATACATCCTTCATTGACAGTACACCATCGATGTAGGACTTTTTTATGCCTATGGGGTGTTTTACGCTTGTCATTCTGGCTGTGCAGGGAGAAATATAGATTACTCCTATCTCCTCCATGGAAAAACCTGTCTTTCTGACAGCCTCAGTCTTTGCAAGGCGTGCCGCTATCTCAACCGGCGTTTCTATATCCACAATATTAGGCAGCAGTTCAGGGAATCTAATCTGTATAAGCCTGAGGGCAGCAGGGCAACTAGAATTGATTATAGGGCGTTTTCTCTCAGGATTCTTGAGAATGTGGTTTTTTAATACATTGGTTATTATCTCTGTCCCAACAGATGCCTCGAAGATTTCATCGAAGCCTATCTTCTTTACGGCCGTAAGCATTTCATTGATTTCGACATTGCCTCGGAATTGCCCATACAGCACCAGAGACGGTACAGCAATAGTATATTTATAATTCTTTAATATTTCTTTACTGTCTGTGACAGCATTCTTGGCATGATTGGGGCATATTCTTATGCATTCACCGCAGTCAATGCATTTTTCACCTATAATACAGGCTTTCCCTTCTTTCAGCCTTATAGCCTCTGTCGGACATACCTTCAAACAGCTTGTACAACCGACGCATCTATCTGCATCAAGCACAACCGAATGGAAGTGCTTCTCTTTCATTTTATTCACCTTGCTCACCTGCTTTCAAATCTACTTCAATAACAATTTGAGTACCTGTTCCTTCTGAAGAAGTCACATAAAATCTGTCTGAGCATCTTTTCATATTGGGCAAACCCATGCCGGCTCCAAAGCCCATTTCCCTTACTCTATCGGTAGCCGTTGAATAACCTTCCTTCATTGCCAGTTCTACGTCAGCTATGCCCGGCCCCCTGTCACTTGCTATTATCCTGATAACCCCAGGGGTAATCTCCAACACAATCTGACCCCCGGTAGAATGTATGACAATATTCATTTCCGCTTCGTAAGCGGCAATGGAAATCTTTCTTATAATACTTGAGTCGATACCCAATTCCCTCAATATTTTCTTTACTTTGCTTGACGTTTCTCCCGCTCTGACAAAATCATCTTTTTCCACATTGAATATATACTTTATATCTTCCATTAGGTAATTCCTCCAAATAGGCAGCCAAAATCCGGCCAATCAATCGATACTTACACCTTCCAGCCCGTTGCTGTAAAGCTTGCCAGAAGCAGTATACATAGTATCCCTGGTCAACAGCAAAGCAATGCCCTTCTCAATAGCCAAGTCAACTATATCCTCGCCGGGTTTTTTCCCCCTGACAAAAACTATTGCGCTTAGGTCTGCCATTTCCGCAGTTCTTACCACCTGCTGGTTGGTTAGTCCGGTAAGGAGTAGGGTTTTGCCCTTTACAAAAGCTAATACGTCGCTCATAAGATCAGATCCGAAAGCATATGAAACCTCGTTTTCCAACAGATCGTCTCCGCACAGCACTTCTGCATTCAATACTTCTTTAACCTCACATATTTTCATATATAAACCCCCTTAAGAGAACCATGTATGATGGTATACTTACAATATATATTTATTATACAATATAAAAAGCATAAAATCGACAATAAATTAACAAAGTCTTTCCGTTTCTTCTTTTTATTGATATGCCCTTTTATTTGTACTAAAATAGAACCAACAGGAGGTGATTGAATTGTCTTCCATCTTATCCGGCATTCTTCGACAAAAGCTGTTAGAAATACAAAATCAGCTTCCTCCCTATGTCAAGATAATAAAGGACGACCCTCCAAGCTTTGAGAACGTACTTAACAAGGAGATCAATGAGCAATCCGATGTTCAAAATAATTACAGCGGAGATTACAGCCATTTAATTAAAGCTGCTGCGAAAAAATATAATATCAACGAAAATTTAATAACCGCCGTTATGAAAGCAGAATCCGGCTTTGACCCTAATGCAGTATCAAGGGCAGGGGCAATGGGCCTGATGCAGCTTATGCCTGAAACCGCAGAAGCCTTGGGAATACATAACGCTTTTGACCCGCAGGAAAATATAGAAGGAGGCGTCAGATATCTTAAGGATATGCTGACAGAGTTTGGCGGTAATCTGGAGCTTGCTCTTGCAGCATACAATGCAGGCCCCAATGCTGTTAAGAAGTACGGCGGGATACCGCCTTATGAAGAGACTCAGAACTATGTGAGAAAAGTAATGTCAAGCCTTAAAAACAAAACATGAAAGAGACACGGGGACGTTTCACGTGTCTCTTTGAGACAGGCGAAACGTCCCCATGTCTCTTACAGCATTTCCCTTTTCATTATTATAAAATCCTCTGCAAGGGCATTGAGCTTAATATACTGTTCGATAGTCCTGAAGTAGCTGAATTCAAGCTTCTGCCAAAAACACCTCCCAACACTGTTTCCGGCAATTATTCCTATATAAATTCTCTTTACATCATAGCTCTTATTCAGCATGTTTATCAATGCTTCAGCAGCCTTGGTCCCAATTCCCAGTCTCTGATACCGGTTATCCACAAGAATTGAAGATATCCATGCTTCCTCGCTGTTTTCATAATCGATCCTTCCTTTTATTACACCAACCAGCTGCATGCCATCTTCTTTTTCAAGAAAAATACCGGTAAAGAATTCATGGCTGTTGACAAGCACTTCCAGATATTTTTCATTTATATCCCTCAGGGACATTCTTCTGTCTATGCCTGTTGCATATATGTTCTGATCATTCTGGTTATACAGATTAAGGACAGCCTTCAGATCCTCCTTGGTAATGTCCCTGAATATCAGATTATCTAATTTATTATTAAGAGTAAGCATTTTTTCACCCGCATATCATATGTTTCGCAGCAAACATCTTCTGTCAAATTCAAATATCGCAAAACACTTTCTTTGATTTATACATCTTTTTGATTACTGAAATATATTCTACAAAACATAATAAATTCCTCTTTTAATTATTACTACAGCATTGCAATAAGCTAATTCCAGACGTTTCCATATGATTTAAACTAATTGCTTTACATTATCGTGATTTAATATATAATCTAATTAATAGGAATATTCTACTAACCAATTTACTTGAGGCAGGTGATTTAATGGCAGAAATAAGAATAATGAGGACTTCTGATTGTAAGCCGGGGATGGTATTGGCTTCTGACATCATAAACGACTATGGTGCAGTGATACTTTACCAGAACTCAATATTGGATGAATACTCCATAAGCAAATTGATGAAGCTGGGTTTGAATTTTGTCAAGATTTACAAGGATTATGAATTCAAAGAAAAGAAGCACGCTGTCATTGAGGCCCAATACAACAACAACCTTGAGGAATTTAAAGAAATAATCTGGGATATAAGCTGCGGAAAAACATTGGAAATGGAACGGGTAAGCGAAGTGTCAAGAAGCATCAGCAGCAATTTTGACTCGATACACGATCTTGTCTCATGCCTCAGTAAGGTCAGATCAATTAGTGAATATACCTACGCCCACAGTCTGAATGTATCACTTTTATGCTCCCTGCTGGGCTCCTGGCTGAACTTGGGGCATAAGCACATTGAGCAGCTTTCTTATTGCGGGATATTGCATGACATCGGGAAATCAAAAATGCCTCCTGAAATACTCAACAAACCTGATACACTTACTGAAGAAGAATTTGACAAAATAAAGCAGCACCCTCTTATTGGCTATAAGATGCTGGAGGACAATAAAGAAATCAGTAAGGATGTTGCTTTAGGAGTATTGATGCATCATGAAAGGGAGGATGGCTCCGGTTATCCCTTTGGATTTAAATCGGAAAGAATTCATTACTATGCAAAGATAGTGGCCGTTGTTGATACATTTGATGCCATGACCTCAAACCGGATTTATAAAAAACGCCAGACACCTTTTGACGTACTGGAAATGTATGAAAGTGAATATCTTACAAAGTGTGATGCCGGTATAATGCTTACTTTCCTCAAACATATATCAAGTTATTATATAGGCGCAAAAGTCAGGCTGAGCGACAGCTCCATCGGCGAGATCGTATATATTAACACAAACAGGATTTCCCGGCCTCTCATAAAATCAAAGGAAACAATAATTGATCTCAGCATGGTTCCGGAACTGAAGATAGTAGAAATGCTCTAAGTATTTCTCAAGCTGACGCCATAAAAGCAGCAGGTTTTGTGGTATACTATATTAATGTGGAATACGATTAGCAAAAGGAGGAATTATCATGCCATTGGTAACATCAAAAGAAATGTTCAGGAAAGCATATGAGGGCCAATATGCAGTAGGGGCGTTCAATGTGAACAATATGGAAATAATACAGGGGATTGTCGATGCCGCCAAGGAAGAAAACGCACCACTGATACTGCAGGTTTCCGCAGGTGCAAGAAAGTATGCAAAACATGTTTATCTTATGAAGCTGGTTGAAGCGGCGGTAGAAGACACCGGCCTCCCAATCTGCCTGCACCTGGATCATGGTGAAGACTTTGAAATATGCAAGTCTTGCATAGACGGAGGCTTTACATCCGTTATGATTGACGGCTCCAAGCATCCCTTTGAAGAGAATATTGCAGTCACAAAACGAGTTGTTGAATATGCCCATGAGAGAGGAATAGCGGTAGAGGCAGAACTGGGCAAACTGGCAGGGGTTGAGGATGCTGTCAATGTAAGCGCCAAGGATGCTACATATACCGATCCCGACCAGGCTGTTGAATTTGTTGAGAGAACAGGAGTTGACTCTCTTGCAATAGCAATAGGCACCAGTCACGGAGCATATAAGTTCAAAGGAGAACCTAAGCTGGATTTTGAAAGGCTCGAGAAAATAACTAAGCTTCTGCCGGGTTTCCCCTTGGTTCTTCACGGTGCTTCCACAGTGCTTCCCGAGTTCGTCGAGCTGTGCAACAAATATGGAGGCAACGTAGCAGGAGCACAGGGTGTACCGGAGGATATGCTGCTGAGGGCAGGAAAACTAGGCGTATGCAAAATAAACATAGATACCGACCTGAGACTTGCGATGACCGCTTCAATAAGAAAGCATTTTGCCGAGAACCCGGGAGACTTTGACCCGAGACAGTATCTGAAGCCGGCAAGAGAAGCCATAAAGAACATGGTTAAGCACAAGATGAAGAATGTATTGAACTGCAGCGGCAGGATGTAGAATATAGCAGACAGGGGGACGTTTCCCCTGTCTGCTTATTTTGCTTTAAAATTATTTACTTCTCTTAAGCAGAATGCCATCAAAAGGCTCAAGGGTCACCTCTTTGGCCTCAGAGCCGTCGTTATAGCGTGCCTCGGACTCGAC
>JAGOLK010000116.1 GCA_017994115.1 Clostridia bacterium
CCGCTCTCTTTTCAACCTCAGTAACACCGCTGGGCACACAAACAACCATCCTTGGCTTAATTATCCTTCTCCTGCCGATAGCCTTGTCTATGAAATATCTGAGCATTTTCTCAGTTATGTCATAATCAGAAATAACGCCCTCCCTGAGCGGCCTGATTGCAACAATATTACCGGGTGTCCTGCCAAGCATAAGCCTTGCCTCTTCACCTACAGCCAATATTTTGTTTGTATTCCTGTCTATAGCAACAACCGACGGTTCTCTCAGAACTATGCCCTTTCCTTTAATGTATACCAACACGCTGGCTGTTCCCATGTCGATGCCTATGTCTTGTCCTCCCCACATTTTAATACCTCCATAATATTTCGCTTGTCATTATCAATCCTTTTATATTTCTATATAAAAAACAAAATTCCTTCACGAAGTACATTATTATAACAAAAAAGTAGTGACTATTTTATGGCTTGTCTACTGCAATTATAAGACAAATAACCCCAAATAACAAGCTCCGGCAAATATAATGTGCAATGCAGCAGCATCAGCACATCAATACTTGCCGGAGCCTGAACCTTCATCACTACAAACTTATGGACTGATATTTCATCTTGGTTGCCCTTCCGCCTCTTATATGTCTTTCTGCTTTGTTCTGGTCCATTATCTCCTTAACTTGAAGTGCTACACTGGGATTTATTCTCGGAAGTCTTTCTGTGACATCTTTATGTACTGTGCTTTTACTTACCCCGAATATTTTGGCTGCATCTCTAACCGTTGTCTTGCTGCTTATTATATATTTCGCAATTTCCAATGCTCTTTCTTCGATATAATCCTTCAATTACTACTACCCCCTTATTGGTGTCTTTTTACATTAATATGCTGTTTTTTTGGTAATTAGAACCACACGTATCGTTCATTAATTAATGCTTTTTGATGCCCGGCCGCACTATTTCTTTAGTGCTTGTTTGGGCAGGTACTTCTTTGGATCAACACTCTTGCCTTGCTTGATTACTTCAAAGTGCAGATGGGGATCGTCAGCAATTTCATACAGGGCGGTTTTCCCTACACCGCTGATCACATCGCCTTTTTTGACACTCTGGTTTATGCTTACCAAATCGAGGGTAGAAAGGTTGCTGTATTTAGTGTAGACTTCGCCGCCGTGATCCAGTACAATGGTTAATCCAAGCTGAGGATCATTTACAACCTGATCCACCACACCATCCATCGCTGCTCTTACAGGGCTTCCCTCTTCAGCCTTTATATCGATTCCTGCATGTGTACTCCACTGATCCAATGTTTTTGAGTAAACAAGCACATCCTCTGAAAATTCCGTATACATAGTCCCAAATACAGGAACCACCATTGTCTCCATCGTTGGTTCTTCCATTTTTATTGCAGAAATAGGTTTGGATTCTTTGACTGGCTCTTTGGTATCTTTTTTGTTTTCGGTTATCTTTACCGAGCTGCTGTTTGACACTTCTGTTGCATCCGGAGTTTCTACAGCATTTTCACTTCCGCCGCTCTCCGCCTTTTCCTCGATTATTTGCGCTGTAGAACTGGGTTCGGACTCCTCAATGTATTCCTCCATGCTGTTCTCGAAGTCCAATTGTGCCTGCTTATCCAAAAGGTAGTTTCTGTACTGCATTACCCCCCCTGCAGTAAGCAATGCAGCTATCAACAAGACAAGAAAATATATATGCCTATTATTGAATTCCTTTCTAAATTTCATAATTTACACCTCCGCCAGTATTATTTCCAATAATTTTAAAAATAATACAGGCATTCGGCGAAATTTTTAATTTGTTAAATCCTTTATACTCACTATTGCAACCCCTTGGTAATAATGGGTTACAATATCCCTGTATGATGCCCCGTTTTTTGCCATGCCGTCGGCACCGTACTGGCTCATGCCTATTCCGTGGCCGTTTCCTACCACAGTAAACAGAACAGTGCTTGCGGTCACATCAAAATTGAAGTTTGAGGAGTTCAAACCCAGTGTATTTCTCACATCCGTACCCTTAAAGGTCTTGTTTCCGATCTTTATACGGGTTATTCTTCCTCCCTCGCTCCTCTCCAGCACCTTTATTTCATTCTTTATATCCTTTTTATTTATTACCACCCCTGAGTCAAGCTTCTTAATACACTGCACAAAATTATCAATGCTTATCTCCTGCCGGGCCACATACTTGGGGGAGTGTTCCTCGTATTGGCTTACAACGCTTCGCAAATAAGGAACCCTGTTTGACCATATATCCTCTGAATTCTCCGTTTTCCCCCCGCTGGTGGAGTGGAAAACCGCATCGATAAGCTTATTATCATAGACTATTACCTCTCCCGCTGTCCCATATACCGCATCCTTCAGCTTATCCAGGTCCTTCTTCACTGACGCCGGATCCCTGTATGCCTGGCAGTGAGTGGAGTCTGTGCATATCTCCGCTCCCTGGTGCTTGCTGCAGCCGCTGCCTCCAAACTGCCTCATCCTGAGCATTGTATATGTCCTTGCAGCCAGCGCCTGTGCTTTAAGGGCTTCAGGATGAAAGCTCGCAGGCATTTCTCCTGCAACAACACCTAATATATAGTCCTCCAGATTCATTGTCACAACCTCATCTATATCACACATATAGACTTCTATGGGCAGATCCTCCCGGGGCACTTCCTTTTTCCCCGATTCTTCTCCCTTGTCTCTCACAAGGAGCAAGGGAATGGCAAACAGCAATATCATTAGTACTGCAATGGCTGCGGCCAATTTCTTCAATAATCGTACCCCCCTCCAAAATATTCATATCCATATGCAACACAAGAAACGAGTAACACGGGAGTCACGGCTGTTTCACGGAATAACACAGTTAATTATTATATTTTTATCGTTATAATCGCTAAATGGGAAAATACCGATACCTTACGCGTTATCGATTATTACTCGAGTAATAGAATATTTCCCCGCCGTGTATTCAGTGTTATACGTTACTTTACCCATAAGGAATACCCTGGCTTTCCTCGTAACCTCGCAGCCTCGCAACCCAAAATCTAGTGCCTCGCGTCTGAAGACTACGTCGCTTTTTCCTGCTTATGTGCCATATCTATATTTATTTTTAAGGAGGCCATTATATGATAGGTGAAATTAACAAAGGTGATTGAAGAAAGTTATGCCTTTCTATACAATAAGAAACCCGGTGCTGCTGCACCGGGAGTTATTATTCCTCTTCTCTTCTTATATCCGCACCCAACTTTTTCAATTTTTCCTCAATCCTTATATACCCTCTGTCCAAATGATATACATCATGTATTTCCGTTCTTCCCTCCGCACAGAGTCCGGCAATGACCAATGCCGCCCCCGCTCTCAGGTCGGTAGCTCTGACCTTTGCTCCGCTGAACTTTTCACAGCCCTCGATTATTGCGCTTCGCCCATCTACCTTTATATTTGCCCCCATCAGCTTCA
>JAGOLK010000042.1:0-12703 GCA_017994115.1 Clostridia bacterium
GTTTCAGACACTATCTGAATCATTACGGTAGCCAGGCCCTGCCCTATGCAGGATGCGGCAGAGTATACAACAACCTTGCCCTCTTTTATTCTTATACGGCAGCGCCCGACATCAGGCAAGCCTACTCCTATCCCTGTATTCTTAAAAGCGCATGCTATTCCGGCATATTTGCTCCGGTAGTATTCATCCCTGACTGCAAGAAGAGTTTCCTTAACAGCTGTATCATCGCCGCATACCTGGCCGTTTGCCAGCACCATCCCCGGTTCAACGGCATTTCTGTAGCGGAACTCCCACCTGTCGATACCTGCCAGGTCTGCCAGCTGATCCATGTTGGCCTCTCCCGCAAAATTGGACTGGGGCACCCCAAAGCCTCTGAATGCACCTGCCGGAGCATTGTTGGTATATACGCAGAAGCCCTCCAGTTCCACATTGGGGATACTGTATGGACCGCAGGCATGAGTACATGCCCGCTCCAGAACCGCAGTCCCCAAGGACGCATAAGCGCCTGTGTCGGCTATTATCCTTGCAGTCATGAAGGTCAGCATACCCCGTTCATCACAGCCTGTTGCAACCTCCAGTTCCATACCGTGCCGTTTTGGGTGGCATAACAGGCTCTCTTCCCTGGTAAAAGTGTATTTGCAGGGTTTCTTTGTATAAAAGGCAGCCAAAGCGGCATAATGCTGGACGCTCAAGTCCTCTTTGCCTCCGAAGCCGCCGCCTACATTCTGAAGTATCACTCTTACCTTGTCATGAGGCAATCCCAGAACACGGCATAACTCATGATGGTCGTGAGTGATGCTCTGGGTAGCGGCATACACTGTCAGAACATCTCCGTCAAAAAAGGCTGCCGCGCTTTCAGGCTCAATAAAGGCATGGTCAATGGGAGGCGTCCTGTAGGTGCTCTTAACCACATATTTGGACTCTGCCATTGCTTTTTCGGGATTTCCCCTTTTTACATGAGTCCTGCTTAGAATATTACCCTTCTCATGAATTTTCGGCGCATCGCTCTTCATGGCATATTTTGCGTCAGTAACAGGCTCCAGTTCTTCATAGGTTACATTAATAAGCCTTATTGCGGCTTCCGCCACTTCTTTAGTTTCGGCGGCAACCGCTGCTACGGCATCTCCGGCATAGCGGGTCATTTCTCCTACAGGTACAAAGGTCGGCCAATCCTTGAAAATATACCCCTGATAATTTTCTCCCGGTATGTCCTCTGCTGTCAGGACCGCCTTTACTCCTTCAAGGGCTTTGGCTGCGGCTGTATCGATGGACAGCACCCTTGCCCTGGGCTTCATTGCCCTCATGACAGAGACATAAAGCATACCCTCCATGAAAACATCATCACAGTAAGTTGCTTCTCCCAGTGCCTTCTGTATGGCATCTACCCTGCGCCAATTCTGTCCGATATTAGAACTGCATTTATTCAAGCTGATATGTTTTGATTCCCTTAAAGCTTCAGCAGCAAGCCTTATTGCCTTGACAATCTTCACATAGCCTGTGCATCTGCAGATATTATTCCTGATTGCCTTCTTTATTTCTTCTTCAGAAGGATCCGGGTTAATATCCAGCAGCGCCTTTGAAGCCAACACCATTCCCGGGGTACAGAAGCCGCATTGTACAGCCCCTGCTTCAGCAAAAGCATTTGAATACACTTCTTTTTCCGATACGTCGAGTCCTTCGACAGTAAGCACTTCCCTGCCCTGCAGCTTATCAACCTTCAGTGTGCATGACCTGACTGCCTTACCGTCTACCAAAACCGTACAGCTGCCGCATACCCCGCTGTCGCAGCCATTTTTGACAGATGTCAGCCTTTCTTCCTCCCGAAGGTATTTCAACAGATTGGTCCCTTCCCGTACATTTACTGTCCTTCCGTTCACCTTGAAGCTGATCAAGTGCATCACCTGCCTTATTTGCTCTATTTAATGAAATTAAGTATCATATTCTCTGCTGCATCAAAATAAGCGTCCAGATTGAATTTACCTTCATCAATAAGGTACTGCATAGACGCTCCCATCATTATGGAAACTAACAAATACGGAAGCATTGCACATTGCTCCGATTTACATTCCGGAAAACCCGGCATCTGATTCAATACCTCTGTTATGTTACTTCTCCAGATATTAAAAGCGTCTATGAACTTTTCCCTAATTTCAGGGTTTTCAGTTCCCTGTACCCAGAAATCGAATTGCACATAATCAATTTTTTTGTGGTTATATATGTCATCCTTTTTTTCATGAAAAAGCCCCCGGAGATTTTCTTCAAAGGACTTTTTCTCCAGGTCCACTGAACTCATCCTTTTCTCGGTGAATCTCTCCTGGATTCTGTCCAGCAATGCAATCATCAGGTCATTTTTGGTCGGGTAATAATAGTGCACGTTGGATTGTACCACCCCTGCCTCCTTGGCAATCAAATGCATCCTCGTGCCGCTTATCTTCTTCTGCGCAACTATTTCAAGAGCTGCGTCCAGTATTTTGTTTGTAACATCATTAGACATAACAGTACCTCGATTTCCGTTAAAAATATACCTCATCTAATTTTTGCCGGATTATTTTCCGGAGAACCTGGGGAAATTTGAATCCAGCAGCATTTCAAAGGTCTCAGGCACATTTTTGACCTTGCTCAGGAATATCATTGCAGCAATAATATACGGTTTATAACCGGCCTGTTTGTATAAAGGTGTACGATACCTGTCAAACACAGATGCGGCAACTTCCCCTTCCTTGCAGCTGACTCCGGTAATATCAGCCGGCAGGCAGTGCAAATACAAGGCTTTTCCGTTCTTTGTAAGCTTCATCATTTCTTCTGTGCATTCCCAGTCCTTATGCCCGGCGTTCTGGGCAAGAAGCTCCTTTTCAAGAGCTTTGATTTCATCAAACTTTCCTTCTCCGTAAAGATTCGTCCTTTTCTCCATTGCGGCATAAGGAGCCCAGCTTTTGGGATATACCACATCGGCATTTGAAAAGGCTTCCTTCATTGAATTGGTCTTGGTAAATTTTCCTCCGGATTTTGCAGCGTTTGCTCTTGCTACATCCTCAACGTCTGACAGAAGCTCATAACCTTCCGGATGGGCCAAAGTCACATCCATTCCCATTCTTGCCATCAGGCCTATTACCCCCTGGGGTACTGACAAAGGCTTGCCGTAGGAGGGAGAATATGCCCAGGTCATAGCTATCTTTTTGCCTTTAAGGTTTTCCACACCGCCGAAATAGTTTATTAAGTGAAGCATATCAGCCATACACTGCGTAGGATGGTCTATGTCGCACTGCAGATTCACCAGAGTCGGCCTCTGCTCCAGGACTCCCTCTTCATAACCTTTCTGTACGGCCTTGGAAACCTCTCTCATATATGTATTGCCCTTGCCGATATACATATCGTCGCGGATACCGATAACATCAGCCATAAAGGAAATCATGTTTGCAGTCTCCCGAACTGTTTCGCCATGAGCTATCTGTGATTTCCCTTCATCCAAATCCTGTACGGTAAGGCCCAGCAGATTGCATGCGCTGCTGAAGCTGAACCTGGTTCTTGTTGAATTGTCCCTGAAAAGCGATACTGCAAGCCCGCTGTCGAATATCCTGGGAGATATGTTGTTCTCCCTCATTTTGCGAAGTATTTCCGCCGTCTGGAATACAGCGTGAATCTCATCATCGGTTTTTTCCCATGTTAAAAGAAAATCATTGTTGTACATAGCCTTGCTGTCAAGCTTTTTGAATTGGCTAACCAGCTTTCTTATTTCTTCCATGTGCATCTCCCCTGCCTATTAATACTAAATTTGATTGTCTAGTCAATATAATTATAGAATGTTTAGTAAATTCTGTCAATGCAGCCTTTACAAAAAAAGCGGCTTTTGCACAACAGAAAAATAATGCGACATATCTTAGGTTTGCATAACCCTCCGTAAGAGGCAGTATAGTATATCGAGGCACACGCCATGTGCTTGAATAATGCGGCGCATTTAAAGTTTGCAGTCATCATACAGAGCACTGGCCTTGTATAACAGCGAGCACTTATTGGCTTTGGGCAACAGAATCGAGTGAAGATACGCAGTAAAATCCGTGGGATTTACGTGAGGTAAATCCAGCACATACCAACAGGAGGTTGGGTTTATGTGCGTCAGGATTTTACAAGTATCAAGCTCTGATTCTGTCCAAAGCTAATATCGTGCAAGTCGGTATACAAGGCTATTGCTCTGGGAGAATGACTGCAAACTTATAACTATGTCGCATTATTCTTCTTATGCAACAAGGACACGGGTATGTTTCGCGGAAGGACACGGGGACGTTTCTCCTGTCTCGTTTTCAGTGAGACAGGAGAAACGTCCCCATGTCCTTTCCTTTAATCCTTACTTTCTAAAACACTTCACAAATCTGCCCCATCCGGGCTCTCCCAAAAAGGAGCCCTCCTCATACACCAGTCTGCCCCGGGAGAAGGTCATGACAGGATAACCGGTCATTTCACAATTTTCCCATATGGTGTAGTTGACATCAGAATGCATGTTGGTGCTGGATACAATAAATTTCTTTTCCGGATCATATATAACTATATCTGCATCACTGCCCACAGCTATAGTTCCCTTTTGCGGAGCGCAGCCGAAAATCCTTGCAACATTGGTGGAACAAACCTCTACTGCCTTATTGAAGGTAATGTTCCCTTTATTAGCCTCACTTAACATGTAGGGGTACATGTTCTCAACTCCCATGCAGCCATTGGGAATCTTTGTGAAGTCATCCTTGCCCCAATCCTTTTCATAAGACTGGAAAGGGCAGTGGTCTGTGGCAACCGTTGAAATATATCCTCTTCTCAGACCTTCCCACAATGCCCTCCTGCTGTCCTCCCCCTTAATGGAAGGAGAGCATACGAAATTCCTGCCATCCTCTCTCTTATATACTTCATTGGTGAAATTCAGGTAATGAGGGCAGGTCTCCGCATATATTTCAAAGCCTTCGTCCCTGGCTCTTGAAACTTCATCCAAGCCTTCCCTGCTTGCCAGATGCACGATGTACAGGGGAGCATCAAAGGTTCTGGCAAGATAGACCATTCGCCTTACCGCATCGACTTCTACGAACTCAGGCCGGCTTTCGTAATGATACCATGCCGATGTTTTCCCTTGTGACAACAGTTTCTTTATTCTTCTGTCAATTATGTATGGGTTTTCCGCATGTACGGCAACCAAGGCACCCGTCTCCTTTGACCTTACCAAAGCATCGGCTATTACCCCGTCATCCACCATCATATCCTTGTAAACCATATACAGCTTGAAGCTTGGCACTCCAAACTCTGCAGAAGCCTTGAACTCATCTAGGACTTTTTCGGTCAGGTCGGTAATGGCAATATGGAAGGCATAATCAACACAAGCCCGGGACTCAACATATCCCAGCCTGCTGTCTGCTGTTTCCACAAGCCCCATGCCTTTCTCCTGGGTAACAAAGTCGAATACCATCGTTGTACCTCCGCAGGCAGCAGCCCGTGTACCGGACTCGTAGCTGTCCGCCGAGACGGTTTCTCCGACAGGCAGTTCCAGATGCACATGGGCATCAATGGCACCCGGCAGTACCAATTTGCCGGCGGCATCAACAACCCTTTCACCTGTTGCCTGTATATTCTCGGAAATCATCGCAATCTTGCCGTTTTTCACGGTAATATCAGCTTTGTATGATTCCGAAGCAGTAATGATTGTCCCATTTTTGATTATTAAGTCCATATTTTCACTCATAAAAGGCACTTCCTTTTATCCGTTATTTTGCAAATAGCTATATATCAATAAAACTGAAGCTTTCCACATCAAAGAGGCCCCTGTCCGTTACCCTTAACTCGGGGATAACCGGCAGTGCAAGAAACGACAGGGTTACGAAGGGATCAATTCCGTCAGGTACTTTAAGGCTTTTTGCTGACTTTATCATGCTCGCCAGCTTGTTTTCCACAAAAAATGCATCTCTGTCACTCATAAGGCCGGCTATGGGCAGCGGCAGCGTACCTATTACCTCTCCTCCGCTCACAACGGTATAACCTCCGTTAGCTTCCTTCAGTACTTTCGCAGCCATGAGCATATCAGAGTCGTTATCGCCGATTATTATAAGATTATGGGAATCATGGGCGACAGTAGATGCTATGGCACCATTCCTGATACCAAAGCCTTTTACAATTCCAAGCCCGATGTTTCCGGTAGCTTTGTGCCGCTCCACAACAGCAATTTTTGAAAACACTTCATCCGGTATGAAATTATTCTCGCTGTCTTTAGATACGGAAAGCCTTTCTTTTTTTGTAATCAGCTGATTTGGGATAATGGTTATAACATTTGCCGTATCATCTTTAATTTTTATTTTCAGGTGTTCAGGGGATAAGTTAGGAATTCTTACTGTGTTCAATACATTCGGGTCATCTATGATTCTGCTGATATCAGGCTTTTTGCCCTTTTCACAAATAACCGACCCGCGGAAAAGCACCTTTTCAATATCAAAGCTGTTTAAATCGGACAGAATAAGTAAATCAGCAGAATATCCCGGGGCTACAGCTCCTAAGCGCTTTAAATGATAGCACTTGGCCGGATTTATTGTTGCCATTTTTATTGCTTCAATAGGGTCTACACCCAGGCTGACCGCCTTTTTTATATTGAAGCTTATATGGCCTTCCCTGGAAATATCCTCCAGGTGTTTGTCGTCAGTGCAAAATAGGCAGTGGTTCAGGGGAACGCCCCGTTCAATAAGCCCTGATATAATATCCTCAAGGTTTCTGGCGGCTGAGCCCTCTCTTATCTGCACATACATGCCAAGCCTCAGATGTGCGATGACCTCATCAATATTTGTGCATTCATGGTTGGTCAGCACACCAACAGCCTTGTATGCGCAAAGCTCATGCTCCGATAATCCCGAGGAATGCCCGTCTACAACTGCGTTATCATAAAGCTCGATTTTGTTCAGGATATCCCTGTCCCCGGCCAATACTCCCGGGTAATTCATAACCTCTCCAAGCCCGAGTATATGGCAGCTGCCTGCGAAAGGCTCCATTACCCTTGCCGTAAGAGCGGCTCCATTGTTTTCAAAAGGAGTTGCAGGTACACAGGAAGGCATCATGTAAAATATGTTCATAGGCACGTTCCTGGCCTCATTCAGCATGAAATGAATGCCTTCAATACCGCATACATTGGCAATTTCATGAGGGTCTGCAATAATCGTAGTCGTTCCATGGGGTAAAACAACTCTTGCAAATTCAGCCGGAGTTATCATGCTGGATTCAATATGAACATGGCAGTCAATAAGCCCCGGACAAACGTACATGCCGCCGGCATCAATCTCTTCCTTGCCTGAATAGTCTCCGACACCTGCTATAAGGCTATCATGGATTGCAATATCGCCGGATATTATTTCATTTGTAAACACATTTACAACACTGGCATTTTTGATTACCAGGTCTGCTTTTTCCCTGCCTGCCGCAATCTCTATTCTTTTTTGTTTCTGTTCAACACTCATTTCAAATCCCTCATATGCTTAAGGCTGCCGCCGTTTTTTACAAGCATTATCTCAGCTATGATACTCAAAGCTATCTCCTGATGGGAGTCCCCTCCAAGGCCCAAACCGACAGGTGCATAAACGGCTTCAAGGTCCTCCTGCTTACAGCCCTCACTAAGAAGCCGGTTAAAGACAAATTTTATTTTCTGTCGGCTGCCTATCATGCCTATATAACCTGCACCTCTTCCTATTGCTGCTCTAAGCGCATCCGCATCACTTCCGTGCCCTCTCGTCACAATAACTACATAACAGTTTTCATCCAGGGGATATTTGCTCATGCACTCTCCAATATCTCCCACATGGATATCACAACCGGGAAACCGTTCAGTATTGCCATATTCCTCTCTGTCCTCCATTATGACTATATGAAAACCCATCAGCTTTCCAAGCTTATGCAGCTCAAGGGCTATATGCCCCCCACCCGCAATAACAAGGCTGTCTTTTGCCTTGAATACCTTTATAAAGATATTTGCCTTGCCTCCGCACTGCATATGGAGTTCTCCGGTATCATCAAGCTCCATCTCCAGGAGCTTGTTCTTTCCTTCATTCATACAGAGAAGAGCATATTCCCTTGCTTTATTTTCAAGATTGCCTCCCCCTATAGTGCCAAGAGTGCTTCCATCTTCAAAGACAGCCATCATAAAACCCTTTTTGCCCGGTGATGAACCCTGCTCCTCGACCAGGGTAACAAGTGCAGCCTTTCTGTTTGCCTTTACTTCTGCTGCAAGCTTCTCTAAAATCGCATATTCCATGATTTCACCTTCCGTACTTTTCTTTCCTGAGTGTTAATATTGCTTCCAGCACTCCTCCTGCTACTGCCCTTGACTTGTCAGATATTGTAAAGCAATATTCCCTTATGCCCCTGGGGTCTATATCTCCAATTTTCAAGCCCTTCTGCACATGAGTGTTACTTGCAATAAGCCCCCTTATTACTCCGTCTATATTGGATTTTACCGGCTCATCAGCTACAAATGCAACCACATCGCCCTGCTTAACAAAATCTCCTATCTCACGGGTATTCCTTGTTATACCCGTTACCGGTGCACGAAGCAGCCGTTCTTGTGAATAACCCAAAATATTTCCCGGAATTCCTGTGTCAGCGCAAGCTGTTCCTTTGTATATGACCTTTCCCAAGTCATGGCCTCTATTAGTCTCAACTGCGGCATCAACGTCCACTCCCGCCTCGAATCCCGGGCCGGCACCAATCGTGACAGGAGCCATCCCTTTATGTGTTCCCGTATTTCTTTTTGCCAGAACAGCATCAACAATCGCCAACGGTTTTATCTGTTTAAGTATATTCAATTCGCTGTCACATAGTACCGGAATATGGCCATTACTCCATATTTCATATATGTCTTCGATACATTCCGCTTTTACCGCACGAACCCCTTCCACTTCCGCTTCATCTTCCAGAACAGCATTTGCAAAGGAGGCAAAACGCCTTACGACCGTTGGTTTTTCAATTTCAGTGAGAAGCAGCCTGAAACCGCATCTATGAAGCCTGTGTGCTATTCCGGTTGCAATGTCTCCCGCACCTTTTACAATAATAATATCATCCATTTTCGCCCTCCAGCCTAGTTAATGCTTCATATTCTTCCCTGGTATCAATGTCCAGGCCCGGTTTCGCATCAGCAAAACTGACAGTAATGATGCCCTCTTCCATTTCTTCAAGCAATACGCGCCCTCCCGAATCTCCCGAGAGGCCTATTAGCTTATTCCTCAGCTTTGATGCAAATATCACAGGGTTTCCTTTTATTCCATTATACAAAGGAACTACGGCACTGCAGTGCCCCGGTAAAAATTCTTCAATCAATTTATTGATAATACTTTCATTGATAAAGGGCTGATCCCCCACAAGAAACATAAAACCTTCGGCAGACCGGCAGGAATTCATGACCCCCAAACTGACAGAATGGCTTTGCCCCATTTCAGGAGCATTATTCTCCACAATTTTTATCCGGTATTTCTTCCCTATATTGGCCACAGGATCGCTGCCGCACACAAGGATAATTTCTCCAAGCTCCGATTTTGAAGCTGCTGCTATAACTCTCTCTATTACAGGAACTCCTGCAACCGGAAGCAGCAGCTTGTCCGTACCCATTCTCCTGGATAATCCCGATGCAAGTATAATGCCGCTTATCATATATTCACATCCCCAATTTTGTAACTACTATCCCGTCAGGCTTATACCCCATATCTGAAAGCCTTTGAACAATTTCGCCGGCTGCAGACCGCTCTTTTTCTCCGTCTGCTTTGTTTAACACTACATATCGTTCAGCCCGGGAAGGAACGGCTTTGAACAAACCCTCTTCATGGGCAATTAATTTGCCGATCATATCTGCATCGATAATATCCCACTCACGGCAGCCTGTTATATTGCAGAAAAGCTCCGGTCTATGGACATTTTTGGGGCATACCTTTTTCCCAACACAATCAAGGCCTACAAGTCCAAGCACTCTGGAAGCAAGGGAGGGTATGACAGGCTCATGCTCCGCCGGTGCCTTTACAGGCCTCCCTCTTGAGCCATCCCCTTCTACAATTATATAATCAAATATACCTTTTAAAAAAAGGGCATCCAGAAATTCCGGGTCAACCCCCAGCAGCTTGCCTTCATAGGAAAGTGCCCTGCCGTAAAATGTTATACCGCAGCTTATGCTCTTAAACAGATCAGGCAGCAAAAGATCCGCGATCACTATTTGGCCATGTTGATTCCCTAAAGGATAATAAATAGCTGTAGTAGTTGTGACAAGAACCTTTTTCCCCTCAGCCGAAAGTTCTTTGGCCAGCCTGAACATTGCGGAGGTTTTACCCCCTGCTCCCACCAGGCAAATCATCTCTTTCTTCCATATGTTGATATTTACTTGACTATACAAGCTTTCCATATCTTACCTTCCAAATGTACATTCAGGGTACCTGCAGCTTTCACAATTCTGGCAGAGCCCCCCGTGTCCCAGCTTTGTAATGTCTCTTCTGGTCACCGCTTCTCCTGCAAGGAGCCTTGGGAATATTAGGTCAAATACGGTATATTTATGATACATCCCACAGGCAGGTATGCCTATAATAGGAATATCATTTTTGTATCCCAGCATGAACATTGCTCCGGGAAGTACCGGTGAGCCATAGGTCACTATACTGTCAGATACCTCACTTATTGCCGAAGGCGTGACGTCATCAGCATCTACAGACATTCCTCCTGAGACAAGTACTATTTGCGCTCCGGCTTTTATCTGCCCTTCAATGGCCGCTTTTATCCGCTCCATGCTGTCAGGTGCGTAGGTAAGCTCTGTCAGCACACATCCATAATCCTCAACCTTTTTGGTCAGCACAGGTCCGAACTTATCCATGATTCGTCCCTCGTATACTTCTGTACCTGTTACAATTACGCCTACCCTGTGACTGAGCATTTCCTTGATATATACCGCCTTGCCATACTCCCTGCATATTTCTTCAACTGCTTCTATGCTTTCCTTACATATGGAAAGGGGGATAATCCTTGTACCTGCTACAGTTTTACCTGCATTTACAATTGTATTGTTATGAAGTGTAGCCATTATCACCATATCAATATTATTAATAGCCTCAAGAGCTTCAAGGTTTATTTTCAACAATCCTTTTACCGAAGCCTTTAAGTTGATTTTCCCCTCCGAAGGCCCTTCCATGTATATTCCTTCTCCTGCTGCTGCTTCAGCTATCCTTATAGCTGCCTCGTCCTCGTGAAGAGTATTTTCATCCAATTCCAATACGAATATATTATTTTTACCCATTTTCTTGAGTTCATCTATATCTTCAGCCATTATTATGTGGCCCTTTTTAAATGCCGCCCCCTTGAACTCTCCGGGAACAATTTTAGTAAGATCATGTGCAAGTACGGTTCCCACAGCGTCTTCCACCCTAATTCTTTTCACGGAATTTCTCCTCCTCTGTTACTATGCAATATCAACGTTTCATCATCCGCAACCATAATCTTAGGTATGTTCACCGCTCCTCCGGATTTTCTTCTATTATACCATTATGATATCATGAAAAAAATAGAAGAAAAGTTTAGTACCCATTTTGCAGATTCAAAAATAAGTTTAAGGAATTCTTAAGAATTATGATTATAGAATCTTAAAAAGTCTGTGGTATTATTACTATTAGAGATATCTCGGAAAGCTTGGGGTGAATAAACAATGTACAACGTTCTTGTTGTAGAAGATGAAAAGGAAATAGCGGCCGCCATAGAGGTGTATCTGAAAAACCAGAATTATAATGTGGTAATGGCTTACAACGGTATGGAAGCTCTGGAAGTATTCGAAAGACAGGAAATACATATTATTCTTATGGACATTATGATGCCCGTAATGGACGGAATACAAACAACCGTTAAAATACGGGAAAAAAGTAATGTACCGATTATATTTCTCTCCGCCAAATCGGAGGATACCGATAAGATATTGGGGCTGGGTATTGGTGCCGATGATTACATCACCAAGCCCTTTAATCCTTTGGAGTTATTGGCGAGAGTGAATTCAAGCCTTCGGAGATATACCAGCTATTCAAAGCCTGAAGCGGCAGTACAGGAGAATGTTATTGAAATAGGGGGTATTGCGCTCAATGATATGAATAAAACGGTACTGGCGGATGGAAATCCTGTTAAGATTACTCCCTTGGAATTCAAGATACTTCATCTTCTGATGAAAAACCCCAATAGGGTGTTTTCCATAGAGGAGATATATGAAAAGGTATGGAATGAGCCCGCCTACAATCCGGATACAGTGACGGTCCACATTCGAAGGATTAGAGAAAAGATTGAGATAAACCCGAAAGAACCAAAATATTTGAAGGTGGTGTGGGGTATTGGATACAAATTCGAAGGGCACTAGAATTGCATCCACAACGTGGGGCATATTATTGACATTACTGATTCTAACTGTAATATCCGTTTTCATTTATGAGCCTTTGAAAGTCTTTTTATTCCATAACTTCAGCGGTTTACCCGCATATGAGCAAGCGAATCGATGCATGATGTTGATTTTTGCAATAGGCGGGGTAAGCATATTGTTATTGAGCATCATAGCATTTGCTTTGCCTTATTCTTTACAGGAAAAAGCTTCTATAACGGCAGTATTTAACAAAATGTATTTGGAATTCAAACTGCTTTTCTGGCTCATATTCCTCCTGGTATTGTTTTGTATCGTTAATTTTTTCGGTTTGGATCT
>JAGOLK010000042.1:12803-15701 GCA_017994115.1 Clostridia bacterium
AAGGTCAGCCTTCCGGAAGGCAAGGTTCTTTGTGAATTGGACGGCAGAAGAACCTACAGAGTATTTGATAATATAATAAACAACATACTCAAATATTCAATGGCAAATACGAGAGTTTATATTGATGCAGAAGAAAGGGATAGGGATATCAGTTTTATTTTTAAGAATATATCGGCTTATGAAATGAACTTCGATTCATCGGAAATAACAGAGCGTTTCACAAGAGGCGACAAATCCAGAAATACGGACGGCTCCGGCTTGGGCCTTGCTATAGCAAAAAGCCTTGTGGAACTCCAGAAGGGAAGGCTGGACATTAATATTGACGGGGACCTGTTCAAATTGATTGTGACCTTTCCAAAAGCTGAGTGACACATTGGTATCTGGTGCAGAACAGCAATATAACGACTTGCGTTTCACACTGAAAAGCAGCAGGAGCATTCCTGCTGCTTTTATAGATTGTTATTGTAATGGCAATGGAGAAAATGATTGGGAATTTGTAAACTCAGCAGTTTTCTGCCGGACAAGCATGCTCTGCAAATTGTCCTGTGTCCGTCCCGATTTTCCTGCACTCTCCTGCTGCTGATCTAATATATATTCTTTAAGCTCAGCTTTCAATTCATTATCTGCCGTCCGGGAATAAACCTTTAATGCGGGGTCAATCCCCGCAGGGCCCGACTGATATAGGATTTTTACATCAAAGCTTTTTAGTGTTCCCGCAAGATAACGATCAGCATTATAACCGGCTACAAAACCATCCGGATTAATCAGGCAAAGGGCGCACATAATCAAAGTACCTGTAAAAGCGGAAAGCCTCACAATTGAGAACTGCCTTTTCTGCAGTACAATAACACCAACAAAAACAACAACGAGAAATACCATAAATAAACAGGGCAGCAGACGGCGTATGGAAAGCCCGTATGCTCCTATATACAGCGCCATTTTGCTGAATGCTGTGGCAATTAACAGCAAAGTCAGCAGGGAAAGCAGGCAATTAAGTGTTTTTAATATATAGTTCTTTTGAGGTTTTTTACAAAATAGGTTTGCCAATGTCAGCAATGTCAGGTTAATCGCAGCAATTTGGCACAACTCAAAAAATCCGCTGCGGGCATATTCGGAGTAAATCTGCCACCCCTCCGGCCTCTGTCCTGCAAAGGCTGAGAAAAAGTAAGGAAGCTGGCTGCCTATAAATACTATATACAAGCAGCATATTAAACAGAGCACGGTATAAACGGTAGCGGCTGCGAGCACCCTCATGGATTGAACCGCATACTGGATACCTTCTCTTTTAAATGTATTGCAGCCTCTGTTATGGGCACAGCCTGCAACAAGCCCGAACATGTAAGCTGCTACCGGTATCGCAAGAATAATGTTAAATATTGTTTCTGCAAACTGATTCTGCATCCATCGGAAATATTCAATGAGCCCTTTTGCAATATTAGAAAACCCTCCGCTGTCCGCCTTCAAAAGCAGCGGTAAAACCATGCCCGCAATCAATAACGCCAGCAGCAGGCCCAATGCAATAGATAAAAACTGCTTTCCAAAGCTTCTTTTAACACGTATTGATGAATAAAGGCTTTTGTATTGACATCCGAAGTTTTTAAACGGAATAACAAACACGGCGTTAATTCCGTCCAGCATGAGCCAATTGCTGGTATTGGCAAGAATCAAACGCCCTGAGGCACTGATTACATAGTAAACGGCCGCACAGAACAAGAACAAGCTGCGCCATGGCTCCAAACCATTGTTTGAATAAAGGGAATAACTGATTCCAATCATCACAACCGCTGCCAGCCAAAAAAGCCCGGAACGGGTAATGACTACTCCCTTTTTAACAAAATACATGGTTACAGCAAAGCAATAGCCAAGTGTAAACACTGTAATCCCCCAACCCTGCCAGGAAAACATTACCCACATTACGAAGAAAAATCCCAGCACAAATGCAAGCACCGCAAAAATTGTATCCCGGCTGTCAGCTAAAAAAGGTTCTTTAGCCCCATATGCTGCGGGTATCCCCCCTCCGGCTGCCTGCAGTGCTTCGTCGGCAGCCAATTGTCCGTTATTGCTTAAAATATGTCCTTTCATATATAAATCTCCCTATTCTTAGTTTTAATCTTACTCCCTGAATTCCAGAATATCACCCGGCTGGCATTCCAAAGCTTTGCAGATTGCCTCCAGGGTTGAGAAACGTATTGCTTTGGCTTTACCGGTCTTAAGTATTGAAAGATTAGCCTGGCTTATATCAATCTTCTCAGCCAGTTCTCCGGAGGACATTTTTCGCTTTGCCATCACTACATCCAAATTCACAATTATGGGCATATCCCCTTCCTCCTTTAAATCGTAAGTTCCGATTCGTTCTTAAGTTCAACCGCCTGTGCAATAACATTCTTGATAACCCGGACAATCAGCCCCATAAATGCGGCTGCTACAGCCACAAAGCACCACGGAAAATAGTAAGGTATTGAAGCAAAGCAGATTACAGATCCCGCAAAACAGCACCAGGAAATCCGTCGAAGGTATTCCACATTTGTTGTGATAAAAACCTGTTCAAGCTCAATGTGACGAAGCAATCGATAGAGGCAGTACAGCAATATTGCTGCAGGAATACTGCCGGAGTATATGGTTGACAGGAATAAAGCTTTTTTTCCGGCTAAATCAGGCCGAAACCACCTTATAAGCCAAGGGGCCGATAAAACGGTTCCGATTAGCATAACTGCAAATACCAGTACGCAGAACTTGCTTAAACTAATTGATTTCCTACCGCTCCACATAAAATCATCCTCCAAAGCATTGTATGAAATTTTCTTTTATTGGTTGTAGTATAGCATATGATTTATTGATATGCAATATTATTTTATTGTTTTTCGATATATTTTTTATGTTTTTCGGTTTGCAATTAAG
>JAGOLK010000043.1 GCA_017994115.1 Clostridia bacterium
GAGAGCTGAAGCATGGCACCATAGCCCTTATAGAAAAGGGCACGATAGTTTTGGCAGTCCTCACCCAGGATGAACTGTACGAGAAGATGGTGAGCAACGTAAAAGAGGTAAAGGCGCGAGGGGCCTTTGTATTCGCCTTAGCAAAGGAAGGCAGCACAGAGGTTGAGAAGGTGGCGGACTATACCCTCTATATTCCCAAAGTTTCAGATATACTGGCTCCGGTGGTGGCAGTAACACCATTGCAGCTCTTGGCCTACTACATGGCAGTGGAAAAAGGCTGCGATGTGGATAAACCAAGGAACCTGGCAAAGAGCGTGACTGTGGAGTAAGAGGCGATACCTTGTTATGCTACTATTGGCATGGCAGGGTATTTTTGTAAGAAAATGTGTGGGGTGGTTTAATTGAAGAAGGCGGTTATTCTGCCAATTGCTTTTGTATTGCTGGTATCAGCGGCAATAATTATAGCTCAAAGGGAGAAAGCTGTGGAAAATATCGGTGAATATAAATATGATAAAGGCACTCTGGGTGTAGCCATATCAAGGACAATGACATCCGATGCGGTAATTCACAATTTTGGAAAGCCCATTTATCCCGATGATAGGAGCCTGCAATATGTGTGGGTGTATATAAAGCTTGTCAATTCAGGTACTACAGCAGTACAGATAAAACCTGAAGAATTCACCCTGTCGGTTCCCGGCAGAGCAGAAGTTAATTATGATTCCAGAGCTACGGATTCCATGCAGAAGCGTTTAAATCCGTTAACTTTGGCTCCCGGCAAAGAGGTTACTGGCTTGCTTATATTCCCGGTGCCTGAAAGCGAGGAGTATGCCCTTTATTATCACGGAGAAAGCGGCAAGATTAAAAAACGGTTTAAGATGGAATGAGCAGCTGTGCAAATAATGTCTGGTGAAGACCCGTGGGGTGTGCGCAGGAGTATAATGACGGAATCTTCGTGCCCCTTATTCCCTGGATAGTATTTTATTTATCTCTTCATTTTGCATAATTTCTTCAATAGAGTTTATACCCAATTGCTTTAAGATTTTCATCACATTTAAATTGTCAAAGGGAGTCAAAATAAATGAATCTTCTCCAAATTCGTTAACCAGCTTCGTAGCCTTATCCACATCGATGTTGGTTCTGGGGCCGCCTACACATCCGCCGGCGCAGCCCATACCCTCAATAAAGTTGGCGTTGATTTTTCTGCCGTCACGCAGATCATCCAATACTTTCCTGCATTCTTTCACTCCGTCAACCTTTTTTGCTTTAAGCTTAATGACTCTTGTCGGTTCAAGCCTATTGACCACCGTTTTGACAGAAAAGCTTACGCCTCCGGTTCTTGCATATACTCTGCCTCCGAAGGATGCCTGATCTTTTTCATCTGCCGGAAGCCCTTCCGGATTAATATTGAGTGCATTGAATATTTCTTTCAGCTCCCTGAAGTTCAAGACATAATCTATGGCTCCTTTTAAGTCCGGCTCTTTAATCTCAGCCTTTTTGGCAATGCAGGGTGCAATAAATACAACCTTGGCATTATTATATAGTTTTTTCAGAATTCTGCCCGAAGCGATCATTGGTGACACGGAGGGTGACAGGTGTTTATAAATGTCGGGGTAATTAGTTTTAATCATGTTGAACCATACTGGGCAGCAGCAGCTTGTGAGAAAAAAATCCTCTTCGCTTTTTACCAGGTGGTTAAACTCAAAGGCTT
Source organism: Clostridia bacterium (assembly GCA_017994115.1). Taxonomy (GTDB): domain Bacteria; phylum Bacillota; class Clostridia; order Lutisporales; family Lutisporaceae; genus BRH-c25. Next base: position 1,709 of record JAGOLK010000043.1, read on the forward strand.
CCTTTATGGTAAGTATATCAGCAAACATGGCTACTTCAATCATATCGCTGAAGCCAATCATCTTCAAGGCAGTCCGCAGCATACCCATAGTGACGTCTTCTCCAAACTGCCCGACTATTGCCGGTGCTGCACAAGCGAAGACAGGTGTTTTTTCGTCTTTCAGCAAATCAATAACCGGTATGAACTCAATTTTGTCAGCCAATGCGCCGAAATCGCAATCAGGAGCACTATATCCGCAATTTAAACACTTATCATTGGATATTATCGGTTCACTATTTCTGCTATACATATGAGTCTCGTACTTGCCTGCTTCTGTATGTGTGCATTTGCCGCATTTACAATCTAACTTTCCGCAATGTTCACAGGGGCCCTCAATCCTGGCAACCACAGGCCGGCCAATTTCCTTGAAACCTTTAATTATGTCCAGTTCATTAGTGAACATACCGTCTCCGTTAGGATCCAATCCCATCGCCACTCTTATATGATCCTTTATAAACGGCATTTCAGCATCGCTGAAGCCGTATTTCCGCTTAATATAATCGGCCAGTGCGGTAAGATCATGGGCAGTCTTCAAGCCTCCGTTCCAGTATCTCTTTACAAGCTCACTGAATATGTACATCCGCTTTTCATTAAAATTAATATATCTGTTTTCCATAAAATTTCTCCTCTGTTTATAGTTATTTGAAGTTATCACACTATTAAGAATGCATATTACCTCTTTTAATACTAAAAACTATTTTCCCGATTGGAACAGCAAAATATTCGGTATTTGGTTATTTGAAGCAGATTAAATTACCATGTCGACACATGATGCCCTGTTATGCTACTATTGGCATAGCAGGGTATTTATCGTCAGGCTTTGTAGCTGGAGTAATAGAGCCTTGAAACCGGCACTCAGAAAGGATGAGAATATGAAGAAGGTGAACCCGAAATGAGATATATTTGCTCAAAATGTGCTGCAACGGAAGAGGTTACAACAAGAAAAGCGAAGTGTGACTGCGGAGGCCTGTGGAAATTGGATTACAAACCTCCGAAGTTTGAGCTGTCTTTGGTGGATCATGATACCTGGAGCATTTTCCGGTATCGGGCTTTTATGCCGCTGGAAGGGGCGCACTGGCAGGAAATCAGCCTGGGTGAAGGTTTAACACCTGTTGTTCAGTTTAGTGAAGATGTCCTCCTGAAGATGGATTATTTGATGCCGACTTTGTCTTTCAAGGATAGGGGTGCTGCGGTACTGATTGCCCACTGCAAGGCAATCGGGGTGGATTCCGTTGTGCAGGACAGCAGCGGTAATGCCGGAAACAGTGTGGCAGCATATTGCGCAAAAGCAGGTATCGGCTGTGAGATTTTTGTACCCGAAGGAACATCGCCACAGAAGATTAATATGATTAAATCCCACAATGCAAAAGTAAATGTCGTTCCAGGCACAAGAGACAATTGTGCGGATGTATGCAGAGCGAAAGTGGAGACAGAAGGAAAATATTACGCAAACCATGTGTATAATCCTTTTTTCTATGAAGGTACAAAAACCTATATTTATGAAGTCTATGAGCAGATGAACAGAATCCCCGGGAATCTTTTTGTACCCCTCGGCAACGGCACACTGTTCATTGGCATTGTAAAGGCATTGGAAGAACTCTTGGAGAGTGCCGTCATTGACAAAATGCCGAACATCATAGCAGTGCAAAGTGAGCACTGCGATCCCTTGGCAAAGGCAGCAATAACCGGAGAAAAGCACCCGGCCAGGATAACGCCGCGGCCGACAATGGCGGAGGGAATTGCCGTTGGTGTGCCGATGCGGGGTGAGGAAATCCTGGAGTATACTTACAAGTATAAAATCAAAATCATTACAGCTCCGGAAAATCGGATTCTGGAAGCCAGGTCAGCCCTTGCTGCAAAGGGTATTTACTGTGAGCATACGACAGCAGCCACTTATGCAGCTTATCTGAAGTATTGTGAACTAAACGGACGGACATCTGATTGCCTGATTCCCATGTGCGGAGCAGGCCTCAAATCTGATCACTGATGCGGCTTAAAGGAGGGAAAGTAATGAATTATCGGGAACTGGATACACCGGCTTTATTAATCGATAAGGATATAATGATAAGTAATTGCAGAAGAATGCAGGATTATGCGAATCGCTGCAATGTGGCACTGAGGCCCCACACGAAAACCCATAAAATGTCCAGGCTGGCTCTTTTGCAGGAAGAACTCGGAGCAAAAGGTATTGCCGTGGCCAAGGTTGGCGAGGCGGAAGTCATGGCAGCCAAAGGGCTGAGAGATATATTCATTGCAAATGAGATAGTCGGTGAAGAAAAACTGCGCCGAATCCGCAGGTTGGCAGAAACAATCGATATATCCTTCGGCCTTGACAGCATCCCGCAGGCAGATATGATTGAGAAGGCTTTTGAAGGCAGTAAAAAGCAGGCAGTTGTATTAATCGAGATTGAAGTGGGCGAACAGCGTTCCGGGGTTATTGAAGAAGCTGCGTTTATTGAGCTTATTAATCACTTGAAGAAGTGTAAGAACATATATTTAAAAGGGGTTTTCTCCCATGACGGCCATTCCTATGCGGCGGAGAATGCGGAGGCATGTAAGGAAATCCATTTGAAAGCACAGGAAAGGACACTCCGGTTTGCCCGACTGGCAGCGGAAGCAGGCTTTCATTTGGAAACAGTCAGCATAGGTTCCACACCTTCCATGATGCATGATTTTCCCATACTGGACGGAGTAACTGAAATCAGGCCAGGTACATATATTTTCATGGATGCGTCCCAGGGAAATGCTTACGGAAGCTTTGAACGCAATGCCGCAACCGTTTTGACTACCGTAATCAGTTTGCCTACTCCGGAGCGGGTGATTACTGATGTCGGAGCCAAGGGGCTTACTGCGCAAACCAGAAATAAAGGCTTTACTGCAACAAAAGGCCTGGGCTTGATTAAAGGATGGCCGGGAGTAAGCATACATGCCGTATATGATGAGCATGCAATTATATATGACAAGGAGTTTCACGATTCAATCAGAGTCGGCGACAAAGTGGAGATTATTCCCAACCATATATGCCCTGTAGTCAATCTGCATGAAACAGCCTATATTGTTTCAGGGGGAGAAGTAATAGATGAAATCCCTGTGGATTGCAGAGGCAAGCTGAAATAAGTGCCAGGCAGCGGGCTTATCTGCCTGCCGCTAATAATTTGATTCCTATACATCCAAGGCTGATTAACATTAAAATGGCTCCGGAGATTACAAGAAGCGGACCGTTTGAAACCGGGAATACCGGACCGGCAAAGCCGTAAAGAAATATTCCCGTACCGAGGCACAAGGCCTGCCACCTTTTCACCGCTCCCGACCTATAGAGGACCACTGCCAGCATTAGTATCCCGATTACCAGCATTAATGGCCCTATTACCAGGAAAGGCAGTGAGAAACCTGGTGATTGCGTGATTGCATCATAAAGCCTTATCATTTCTTCTCTTGAGCCGTTTACAGCCATCACCCAGGTAATCAGATCAAAGGCCAATAAACCGGATACGGCAACAGTACCCACGGAAATCAGCCCCGCGGCAGCACGGCTTAGAATAAGGCTGCGTTCTCCAAGCAATGCAAGAAGCCCTTGAATTGCATAAGGCAGAAGTATGATAGCAAATAGTGCAGCCATATGGGCCAAATACCACTGTGTATGATTTGATGCCACACTTTGAAGCTCTTTAGCCGCTTCGGACTGGGTTACAGGGTGAAGCAGTTCGGATATCAGAAAATACAGGGGAGACCCAATAAGAGCAAGCCCTCTAATTTTTTGTATAGGCTCAGTCACAGTCATATTCATTTCATAACCTCCTTAAAATACTCTCGTGTGTTTACTTTACATTTTTAATGATTCTGTCCGGGGTATCGCCCAGCAGCTCAGACAGGAAGGCAAAGCTTCCCTGCTTTATACAGAGCGCCTTTTCAATAAGCTCCTCAGACGCTTTAATCCTTTTGGTATATTCCTCTCCGGACCACTTGAAGATCCCCAAGTCCGTTACAAAATGAACACCTGCGACTATTATTTGGGACACTTCCAGGGGGTAATCCGTTTTGAACAGCCCTTCATTTATGCCCTGTTTGACCAATTCAGAAATAACGGGAGAAAATTTTTCAACCATGCCGACCAGTATCCGCTGATGCATATCAACATTCTTAATATTGTGTATATGATTATCCGGGTTGTAGTTTGCCATGCTCAGCCTGAACTCTTCCTCCAGGACGCATCGCAGTTTCTCTAAGGCATTTAATCCGGGCTTATCCAATGCTGCTTCCACTGTTTCAACAATATTGGCAATATGCTGTCCAATCAAAGTATCCAGAACCTGATCCTTTGTTTCAAAATAATAGTAAAAAACACCTTTGGCGGCTCCGACTTTTTTCATAATGTCATTAATCGACGTGTCATGGAAGCCTTTCTTATTGAACAACTCCTGGGAAGCCTGCAGAATCTCGTTTCTGCGTTGTTTTGATTTATTTGTCGGTTTAACCATAATTACTCCTTTATTATTTTTGACCATCGGTCAATTTTATTATAGAGTATTTTTGACCAATGGTCAAGAAAAATGAATTCAGCGCAGCTGTCATATCAGATTCGAATAATTGAAATCAATATCCTGCTATGATACTATTGGCATAAAAGGATAATTTTGTGGTTACAAAGGCCCTCATGATAGAACTTCCCGAAGCCAGTACAACAGCTCGGCAATTGAATGAGGCCATAATAGGTAAGAGAATGGATGCCAATGGCGGCAGGGACACAGAACGTGATTTGATACTTAGTAAAAATACATCGGGTAAGCCATGCGGAAAATGAGGAAGAGTGCCAGGCTGTCAGCCTGGCACTCTTCCTCTTTGTAATCTATTTTATAGTTTGCTTTATCATTTCATCGGGCATTGGGAACACAAGGCTTTTTCCCATTTTTTCCATATACCTGTTCAGCATCATTTCAACATTTTTACCTGTCCAATCCCCTGTGAGGGTCTCGAATTTTGAATCACCATCTGTGTCTTTTCTGTAATCCTTATATTCAAGTGTGATTTTAGCCCCTTCGTAGGTTATGACTATCTTGTCATCCCACCTTATGGTATAGGAGCCGTCAACCAAATCGGAATATATATCATATTTATAACCCTCATAACTGTCGAAAAGATCATCATAGAGCAGCGTTATAATATGCTGAGGAACTCCCTGCAGTATTGCGGAATTGTTCAGATCCTTGGGCTGTATCTGAATGCTCGGGAGGGTTGCCGGCAGCTTCACTGATTCCGGCTTAACAGCAGGAATCGGTTTTGTGATCGTGAGGTTCCTGGTAGTAGATGCTTTGGAAGGCTTCGGCTCCCAGTACCATTTCTTTATTATTGTATTGACGAAATATGATGACCCAAGGCTTTCAATATCATCATCCTTCATCGCGATGAGATTTACTGCCTTTTTTTGCTCAGGCAGCCCGAAGGACTGCATAATGGGCAGCCCGGTGTCCGGGCTGATTATATAACATCCGGCTGCTTCCTGGGTATAACCGTTTACAATAAAATCTGCCGCTCCGGTATATTGCTTTGTTCCTCTCATATTGGTTATAATTATTCTCTCACTGACATGTGTCACATCTGCCAGCTTGCCATTCTCAACGGTCTTCTCATAGGAAACAGGCATTCTGATTGCCTGAGCCTGAAATTCTACCGTCGGCTTAACACTGTTTGATTCAACTACCCAGCCGTCAAATGTAAGCTTGCAGGAAGCAATATCCGAGGGCAGGACATTAGCTGCTCTAAGGTCAAAAAAGCCCTTTTCGTCTATTGTGACCGGCAATTCCTTATTAGAGAGCCTTACTGTTACCGAACTGTCCTGGCTCTTTTCGGGATCAAAGACGATTTCCTTCTGCCCGTCATTGCTCCAGTCCTTAACTATGACCGACGGTACATAGCCTTTGACATAATCATTAAAAAAGTCAGCCTCTTGTACAATTACACTGTCAAATGGGAAGGTAGGGGTTATTGAGTCTGATCTTACAATGTCTGTGCCGTTTCTTTCCTGCAATCTGATATATACGTCGTCATCCTTGCGCAAATCTACTCCCGGGAAATGAAAACTGCCGTTTTCAGTGGTTTTAGCCGTATAGGTTTTCTCAATACCTTGGGTATTTTTCACATGCAAGGTTATGCATTTGTTTGGTTCCGGGACATTGCCCTTCACCCCTGCATCGAAGAAAAGGGTGCCCCACACTTCATCCCGATAGGCGCAGGCTTCTTTGAAGGTTACAATATAGCCGGCGGTGTTTGCCTGCCTCTTATGCATTATTGTCGGCTGCCAGTTAATCAGATTCTTCTGCTTTCCGAGGAATTTCGCATAGGCCTGGACAATTCCGTACAGATCCGTCTCGATGTATTCTCCTGCAACAGCTGAATTCGCGCCCATACCAACAAATGTACCTGCCCCAACTATATCGAGGCCCAGCAGGTTCAGCTCAAGAAGTGCTCCTGCCTTAACATATCCGTTCATTTTGCCGTTGAATTGGGAATCCAGTGAAAAACCGCAATCTCCAAGGGTAAACAAAGGCCTTATACTACAGGGTACATAAAAGAAGTTCTTGCCTTTCAAGCCTGCTTTTTCAATTGTGGTCCACTGACGTGATTCAATTCTGAGGGTAAAGTCACCATCAATTCCTACTATGAGAAAGAGCCCCCCTGCAATACTGCCGATGTCCGAATTAAAGCCTATATCCACCCCTAATATCGGGATACGGACTTCTTCTTTAAGCTCAGCAGCGAGGGTAGCCTGAAGCTGCATTTCCTCTTCCATCGAAAAATATAAGGCATAGCCCCACTTATCGTAATATCCGTCCAGGGACATGTCGCCAATTCCCAGGTAACCCTTGACATTAATGGCTACCTGGCCTCCGCTTGGAGTTGAGCCGTTCAGTGTAATTCCTTCTGAAGGAAAGTAGAATTCCGCTATAGGGTCTTTTAAGTGTGTGGATCCTATGGGTCCCATATCTGAACTGTTATTCTGAGTCATGACATAAGTTTGACCGGGCTTTTTCAAATATTTATCCAATTTGTTCCCGTCGGCATCTTCTGCAAAATGTGCTATATTTGATTTATTTAACTGAACTGTTTGGGAAGGGATTTTAAAATCCTTGATTACCTCCTGCATCTCAGGTTTTATTACAGGCAAATACCCTTGGAACTCCTCACCTGCTTCAAAGGGCTGCGTGGGAACTTTGAAAGCAAGACCGTTTTCCAGGTCAACAAATACCGAGCCTGGTTTGATTGTGGAAAGGCCTGCGGCAGCTTGAAGCTGATCAGCCTTTATCAGCCCTCCTTGCCCGATGATTCTGTCTATGCTGCCGGAAACCGCAGCGCCCGGGGTTCGCACCTGCCGAAGGTCGCTGATGTTCTTGGTAACCTCCGGGTTTACTTTCACAACATTATCCGCAAGATTGTAAGTGACGCCTTTAAATTTGGCCGGTTCAGGGGCGTCAGGGCCCCAATCATAGCGGGGCAGTTCTTTATCAAATTGAAAAATATTTTTTAGGGGATTGGTATTTTCGGTAATTTTACCGAAGGCTTCTGCCGATATCCCGGGAGACATGGATAGATTATCAGTTGCCGCTGCTGTCACAGGAAGGCAGGAAGAGATTAAAACAATAGACAACAGAAACGATAGTAGTCTTTTTGTTTTCATAGAATCATCTCCAATTAAAAAATATGCATCATTTCAATTGTAACGTGAAAATAAAAAGCGTAAAGACGGAATACTGCTGTATAAAGACGGAATACTGCTGTTAAAAAGGGCTTTGAAACCTTACGCAGATCTCAAAGCCCTTATCAATAGCAGTATTCTTATTTTTGTGCCAGCTTGCGGTACTCCGAAGGGGTAAGCCCTGTTTTTTTCTTGAATAAATCGGCATAATGTCCATGATAATGCACCCCGCATTGTGCAAAGGCTTCCTCAATAGAAAGGCTCATATCCAGCAGCTTATCTTTTACTTTGTTAATTTTTACATTTATGTAGTAGTCATGAGGTGTCATTCCCGTCTGAGTCTTAAAGAGGCGCGCGAAATGTGCCGGGCTCAGAAAAACAGCTTTGGCGATTTCTTCCCCATGAAATTCATTCTGCCAGTGAGCTTCAATGTAGGCTTTGGCTTTGGCAATCGCCGCATTATCAATCAGTTTCCTCCTTATAATAAATATGTTTACCACACAAATGATTTCGCCCCTGTCATCTTTAAGCGGCAATGTTGAAATGTCCAGGTAAAATGATTCTATATCCTTGGTTGGAATGTTGTAGAACTTCTTTATGACATGAACCGGAATCCTCAGTTCATTAACATAAGTGACCCTACCCTCAAAACCAGCCAGCACATTTTGAATTACATCATATTCAGCTACTGGATGGTCCTGCAGGACATTTGATTTTCCGACGATAAGACTCGGATCAGATACATTAAATTCTTCCAGAAAAGCCGGATTGACCATAATCAGGGTTCCATCAGGAGAATATACTTGAGCCGGATAGGGAAGGCAGTTAATCAGTTTTGTAAATAAGTCGTGATTTTCCACAATGCCTTGAAGCATTTGTCCGGCATCATCGAGAATAGATATATCTTCCTTACTCATGTATATTTTCCCCCGATTGGTGAATTTTTATTTCCTTGGAAAATTGTGTCCTGTATGCATCATATCAGATTGGAAACATTGAAATCAATATCCTGTTATGCTATTACCAGGTTATTAAGGTGGAGCATTATGATAACCATATCAGACTTTTTCCAATTATTAACGTATTTTACTATTGGAATGTGTGATTAGCATAATTTGGAGGGAAGTAAAATGAATATCAAGGTAATGTATCATACTATAAACGGGAATACAGGGAAAGTAGCAGAAGCTATGGCTGAGGCTTTGGGGGTTAAGGCTGAAAGGATAGGTGAAGGCAGTATTGCTGAACCTGTTGATATGCTGTTTATTGGAGATGGAGTTTACGGAGGAAAACCGGATATTTCAACTGTGGACTTTATCAAGACATTGAACAGCGGTATGGTTAAAAAAGCTGTTGTTTTCGGAACCTATGGAATGCAGAAAAAGGCAATCAAAATTATGAAGGAACTTTTGGAGGAACAGGGGATAAATGTATCGGCTGAAAGCTTCGGCTGCAAGGGCAAATGCTGGGCAATCATGAACCGCAGGCATCCCAGTGCAGAGGATCTGCTTGCCGCAAAGGAATTTGCCAAAGGTGTATTTACTTCGTAATATGGGAATACAATAGTAGTATGGCATATATGATTGGAGGTATTAGGATGATTATAACTACAACACACAATGTGGAGGGCAGGAAGGTTAAAGAGCACAAGGGAATAGTATTCGGGGAAGTTATTTCCGGAGTAAACTTTATTAAGGATTTTACCGCCGGGCTCTCAAACATTTTCGAAGGCCGTTCCGGATCCTATGAGGGAGAACTGATTGAAGCAAGAGAAGCAGCATTAAGAGAGATGGAGAATAGGGCAGGCGCCCTTGGTGCCAATGCAATCATAGGTGTAGACATTGACTATGAGGTATTGAGCCAGGGGGGCAATATGCTGATGGTAACTGCTTCGGGTACGGCAGTAGTAATTGAGTAAAAAGAATAAAATAAAAAAATAGAATCAGATTACGATCCCAGTCGATATCGTAAAAAAGCTAAACTTAAAATAAATGACCAGCTTTTAAACATGCTAAGAAATATTAATAGATAACAGCAAGTTTCATGTTATTATATTTTAAGGGGCGTGATATATGGAAGATAAAGCCTTTGAACTCTTAACAAAAATGTATTCTGAGATGACAGAACAATTCAAGGTAGTAAAAAGCAAGCTTGACGAAAAGGCTGATAAAAGTGATATAGTAAGAATGCAAAATGAGTTGAATCCAAGAGTCAATGTCCTGTTTGATGGATATAAGCAGCATACTGACATATTAGAACGTATTGAAAAAGAAGTTTCTGGATAAGATGAAATAATTATGAGACGTATTAAATAGAATTAATGGGCAAAGCAGATGTCATTTGCCCATTATTATTTTTTGCTTTAGTAAGCTTTCATATAAAACTACAAGTTGGCACACCAGCACTTAAGGAAGAAAAAAGTCGGATTATTGAATATAATCCCTTGTTATGTTACTATTTACATAACAGGGGAATTTTGTATTATGTGGCTAAATTACACATCCCAAAAGTTGAAAGTTGACAGAACGGTACCATTGCCCTAAGTAAGAGTAATTATTATTTTTTAATAACATTATAAATTCTGTATGTAATAGTGGAGAAGAAAAGCAAGTTCTCTGCTGAAGAAATCAAAGCAAACTGATTTTGGAAAATATATATATTTATATAAAATTTAAGGGGGGTCTAAAATGGCAGTAATACCGAACAAAGTCCAAAGTAGGCTTGTGGCGGGAATTAAAAAGTTTCAACCAATCTTAAATGCAGCAAAAGCTAAAGATATCAATGAGTCAGATACCGTGGTAATTATTACTGATATACTCAATGAATTATTTGGGTTTGATAAGTATTCAGAGATTACTTCTGAATACGCTATTAAAAAAACATATTGTGACCTTGCAATAAAGGTTGATGGAAAGCTTAGGTTTTTAATTGAAGCGAAAGCCATAGGACTAGAATTAAAAGATGACTATATTAGACAAGCAATTGATTACGGCGCAAATGCAGGTGTAGATTGGGTGATTTTGACCAATGGGCATATCTGGAAAGTATACAAGATATCATTTGCAAAACCGATAGAAAAAGAAATGGTTTATGAAATTGATTTGTTGAACTTAAGTTATAAGAAGCAATCTGATTTAGATATGCTTTATTGTATCTCAAAAGAAGGCTTAGGTAAGTCTGTGCTGGAAGAATATCATCTTCAAAAACAGGCTTTAAGTCGCTTTTTTATAGGACAAATTGTTTTACTGATGTTGTGATTGATTCGATCAAAAAAACGCTTAAAAAGATTTCGCCTGATGCTAAAATTTCCAATGATGAGATCAAGGTAGTATTGCTCAACGAAGTACTTAAGCGTGAAGTTCTTGAAGGAGAAAAAGTTGATGAAGCTAAAAGGAAGATATTAAGAGCTCTTAAGCCTGTAGTCAAGAAAGCTACATAAAATCCTTCGATTCTAAAACTGATACTAATGGCTAGTTAAAAATTTGCCTAAACAAAATCCTATCGCCGCAGTATGGAGGGCAAGGGATAGAAGCATGCGTGCCTTGGGTTGCCGGGCACATTTGCTTTGTAGTGAGAGCAGTACAACCATACCCCCTTACTATGCGCAGCATCACTAGGATGTAAGCCTTTGTGGGTTCGGTTCAGTAGCATTGTGAGTGTGAAAGCGTTATTTGAAATTGCTATTCTAAGCTTATAAGTGTCTAAGGAGGGATAATATGAGTGGGAAACTGCATGAGATTAAGATCAATAATAAAAATTACGGAGAACTGAATGGGATAAAAATTTATCTTACTTCGAATTTATTTGATTTCCTGTCTAAAGAAAAGACCAAAGCAAATATTCCACTTATAGAACTTTTTAAGAATGGCATGGCAATGAAAGGTATGAAGCATTTAGTCAAAACTGTTATGGATCAAAACAAAAATAATAAATTAGTGTTTACTACTAATGAAACAAAAAAACAGGGTTATAGTTATTATATAAGTTATAAGAATTACAAGAAATTTGCACAAGATAGATTTTATGCTTTATATAGTGAAACAGGTTTAGACGCAGCAAAGATTTTTCTAAGTTCCCAATTTCCCAATGATTTTCAGAACCCAAAAGGTTTAATTAAACAATCAGAATATAAGAAGGTAGAAAAGAATATTTCGGAAGTGATTAGAGAACTACTATTGAAAGAAAAAAATCAGAAAGTGCTAATTGAGGAATTAACCAAAATGCTCGAACGGCTTAAGGATGAAAAGAAGCAACTCAGAGAAGAAAAGAAAATGCTAAGAAGTGAGATAAGCTCTTTGGAACTACAAAAATTACAGCAGGAGTCTACTATAGTATATTACACTCGCATATTAGATGAACTCAGCCAAAGGCTGAATGGCAATAAGACATATCATGAGACACATGGCAAAAATTCGTGGCAAAATTGGATTTACGAAAACAACTGGTTATTCGGCATTCAGTATCAATTACCTATTCAAAAAGAACAAATTGGGTTTGACAATATTCCGGATTTTCTGTTTCCAACCCTTGATGGTTTTATTGATATTTTAGAAATAAAACTTCCCACAGCAAATGTTATTGTTTCTGACCCGAGTCACCCTGGTTCATATTCATGGTCTTCAGAGACAAACAGAGCAATTGGACAAGTCATCAACTATATCCATCAGATGGAATTGAACCAACTTCAGCTTAAGGAACGTATTACAGAAGAGTATGGTGATCTTTACAACACAACTATATTTACAATAAAGCCTAGGGCCTACATTCTTATTGGACAATCGGACGATTGGAGTACGGGTAAAAAGCAAGCTTTTCGAAAATTAAACTACGCATTACATGGTATTGAAGTTCTCACGTATACTGATCTTATTATTAGAGGGAAAAGTGTAATTTCTTTAGTAAAAAGTGACCGGCGACATCACCTAAAACAGGCTAAATAGGGATAGGTGCCAGACCCTGAGTTCACTAGGATAAAGTAACAGATGTTTTAACAGGCGCTACACACGTCAGACAGTTAGTCATTTAAAAAACAAATCCCGAGGTCCATGTGAACTGGCTAATTGACCTTTCCGCGCGCTTACTTTTACGAGAAGATGAAAATCCATTGTCTACAAACACGCATTTATTCTTGACAGTACTTCAATCAGAGTATCCTCATCAAGCTTTTCTATGAATTCAGCCTGCCTCGACTTGTAATCCAGCGACTTCAAGTGTTCTATCATTACAAAGCCGGTTGTTGTGCAGCCTGATATTTTGACATGCAGCGGAAACTTATTATCTGTGTTTGTTATGGGGCAGCATATTGATAAGCCTGTTATTCTGTTGTATTCTTTATTGCTTACTACAAGGGCAGGCCTGCGGCCTTTCTGTTCAAGTCCGGATTGCGGATTTAAAGTAATCCGGCAGATATCTCCCTGTTCAGGTATGTATGCCAATATTACCACTCCTCTTTGCCGACTGGTTCGCCCCAATCCTGTTCTTCCGGTTTGTATTCACCTTTGTAATTCTCAAACAATTCATTAATGGTATATTGCTTTAGCTGACGTTTCGGCTGGAATATGATTATTCTGTCATCCTCAACGGATATTTCTACCGTGTCTCCTTCATTCAGCTTTGCCTTTTCCAATATATATTTGGGAATTCTTACGCCCTGGCTGTTGCCCCATTTCTGAACCTTGGCACTATACATGAGGATTCACTCCCTTTATTATCAAATCACTGCCTGGAATCTGTGGCTGCTTGACGGTAATCTTCATTGATTATTAGTATATACATAGTATATACTATTGACTCTTTAATGTAAATGATCTCCTGAAAAATTAAGTTTGGTTAAGACTGCCGGAAAAGTGGTAATATAATAAATAAAATTGGTAATCGGATAATCCATCAGGAGGATGCAAATGCACTATACATGATTTTGAAAGGTAAGGTGATTTTATGAATAAAGAAATATGGCTTGCCGGAGGGTGTTTTTGGGGTGTGGAGGAATACTT
>JAGOLK010000044.1 GCA_017994115.1 Clostridia bacterium
TCAACCATATCATGCATTATTTTGGGAGCTATATTGGCCACTACAGAAATAACACCGATTCCGCCGACCGAAAGAAGAGGAACCACCTGGTCATCGTTTCCGGAATACATGCAGAAATTATCATCGCAGAACATTCCTATTTCAACAACCTGGCTTATGTTTCCGCTTGCTTCCTTTACGCCGTCGATGTTCTTGTGGCTGGCCAGAGCCTTTAAAGTATCTGCGTTTGTATTAATTCCTGTCCTGCCGGGGACGTTGTAAATTATTACGGGAATGTTTATGGAATCCGCTATTGCCGTGTAGTGTGCAATAAGGCCTTTTTGCGTGGTTTTGTTGTAATAAGGGGTAACGCACAGAACCCCATTGCAGCCTACGGCTTCAGCATATTTTGACAGCTCTATGGTGTGATGGGTATCGTTGCTTCCGGTTCCTGCAATAACCGGAATCCTTCCGGCAATTTTGTCCACTGTGAATTTATATGCCGCTTTTTTCTCATCATCCGACATTGTGGGTGCTTCACCGGTGGTGCCGCATATTATTATTGCATCTGTACCGTTTTCAACATGCCAATCCAATAATTCTCCAAGTTTGTTGAAATCTACTCCATTGTCATTGAATGGGGTAACGATTGCAACCCCTGAGCCTTTGAATATAGCCATTCCAAATCCTCCTCACATTTATTAATTATTTGCCGCTGATTAACAGCTCAGCTATCTGTACTGCGTTTGTGGCCGCACCCTTTCGGATATTATCTGCAACCACCCAAAGGTTTACTCCATAATCTACGGAATAATCCCTTCTTATTCTTCCGACAAACACTTCATCTCTTCCTGCCGCATTAATGGAAAGGGGATAGATGCAGTTTGCCGGATCATCCTGCACAATTATTCCCGGGCTGCTGCCAAGCAGTCCTTTAAGCTCATCAAGGTCAAAGTCATTTTCAAATTCCACATTTATTGATTCCGAATGTCCGTAATAAACGGGTACCCGTACAGTTGTTGCTGTGATTTTCAAGCTTTGGTCATCAAAAATCTTTTTGGTTTCATCGACCATTTTCATTTCTTCCTTTGTATAACCATTATCCAGGAATACGTCTATATGGGGGAGACAGTTATAGGCGATGGGATGGGGATATGTTTTTGGAGCATTCCCTTTTATGCCCTCCTCCAGATCGACAACTCCTTTTACACCTGTTCCTGAGACTGACTGGTATGTGGAATATACAATTCTTTTTATTTTATATTTGTCATGAAGCGGCTTTAAGGCAACAACTGCTTGTATTGTTGAACAATTAGGGTTCGATATTATACCGCTGTGAGCTTTTACTGCCTGAGGGTTTACTTCAGGTACTACAAGAGGAACATCGGGGTCCATTCTGAAAGCACTGCTGTTATCAACAACGACAACACCTTTTGAGGCTGCGATGGGGGAATATTTTTTGCTGGTTTCCCCTCCTGCCGAGAACAGCGCAATGTCTATATGCCTGTCGAAGGATTTTTCGTTAAGCTCTTCAACCACATATTCCTTTCCGCTGAAAGTGATTTTAGTGCCTGCAGATTTTGCACTGGCAAAAGCATAAAAGTTTGCTATTGGGAACTTCCGCTCTTCCAGCACCTTGAGGAACATTCTTCCAACCATGCCGGTTGCACCAACAACTGCTACATCATACTTGTTCATTTGATTGCCTCCTTTAAAATTAAAGTGCCAGCCTGGTAAAAAGCTGACACGAAAAAGATATCTATTCAGAACAAAACTGAATAAACACACTTATTCATGTATAGCTCTCCACCGGAGGTTGTGCATATACTCTCCGGTGACAGTCCGGACCCTGTTTGAGCCAGGACCAGGTCAGAAATCCGTGGCATATTTCCGCCTTCGGCGCTTTTACCTTTCCGGGTATTCGAGAAGCCACATCCCATAAAAGAATACCCATACTATTTAAAAGCGCGCCTCTATCCTAGAATAGAAACTTTTCTTAAATTAGAATAATACTATCATAGGGTTCAGAACGTGTCAACAGCTAATATTAATTTTTATTTTATTTATTGCTATGATAACGGATACAATAGTATTCATACTGCTTAACATTGCAGGATAAAAATTTGAAATGCAGAACCATATAATATACAATAATATTATATGAATAACTGGAAAGTACTTTGCAAGGAGTGATACTTTGTTACTTATTGATGAAAAAGTACAAGCACTTAAGGATGAGGTTATATCTATAAGACGGCATCTGCACAGGATTCCGGAAAAGGGACTCAATGAGCATGAAACCACCGGGTACATATATGAATATTTGAAGGATTTGGGAATAAACGCAGAAATCAGTCCGGCAGGAACCGGGGTAATAGCATACATTGAAGGCAAGCCCGGATCAAAGACCATAGCTTTCAGAGCGGATATAGATGCGTTATCAATTGAAGAACAGACCGGAGCAGAATTCTGTTCAAAAAATAAAGGCTTTATGCATGCCTGCGGCCATGACGGCCATGCTGCAGTGCTGCTTGGTTTTGCCGGACTATTGGTTAACCTGGGAAATGCATTGGACAATAATGTACTGCTAATATTCCAGCCTGCGGAAGAAGGCCCCGGAGGAGCGGAAATAATTGTAAAAAATGGTGTGCTGGAGCAGTATAATGCAAGCTGCATATTCGGGTTACACATATTTCCGGATATTGAAGAAGGCAAGATAGGCTGCCGGCCCGGAGCACTAATGGCACAGACAGGGGAATTCGATCTGTACATAGAAGGAAAGAGCTGTCATGGGGCAATGCCCCATAAAGGGAATGATGCCCTTATCGCGGCTTCAAATGTTATATTGGCCCTTAATACCATAGTCGGCAGGTTTACGGATCCTTTGGAACCTGCAGTTGTAACAGTGGGGAAAATGGTCAGCGGCGAAAGGATGAATGTAATAGCAGGTGAAGCATTACTTCAAGGAACCATGCGTGCTTTCAACGATACGACCTATAACACTTTGAAAAACCGTGTGATAAAAATGGCTGAATCTATAAGCGTTGCATACGGATGCAGCTGCAGATATGAAATACGTGATATGTATCCCGCTGTTCACAATGATGAAAGGCTTTACAAAATCCTTGCGGAGGATATTGGGGGTGAAGATTTTGTATATATGAATCCGTTGATGCTTGCAGAGGATTTTTCATATTATCAGCAAAGGATACCCGGTTTGTTTTTCATGCTGGGGGCAGGCAACAAAGCGAAGGGCTATATACATCCTCTTCACAGCAATATGTTCAATTTCAATGATGAAATATTAATTACGGGAGTACAGCTGTTTTATAATCTATTGAGAAGATGCAAGCAATTCCAATGATTTATGGGATGCAGCACATATGAAGAAAAGGAGGTTGGGTAATGGGTAAGGTAATAAGATTACTTGTTTTTACTGTTTTGGTAATGATAATGTTTGCAGTGGCTGCATATGCAGACAGTATTGACACGGGCTGGAATGGCTATGGGCTTTATAATCTTAATAAGTCTGATGTCAGTATTACCAATGAGTCAGACAATATTACAGTAAACGGAGGAAAAGTAACTGCCGTATACGAGTACACAATAAAGTCCAATGCCGATAAGGATATATCAGTTAATTTCGGTATCCCGGATAATGGAATTGTCAAGTTCAGCATATATGACGGAAGCAAATACCTGAACTACAAGACAAGAAATACTTCATACCTCAAAAGTACCTACGGAGCAGAAAACCTTCAGACACCTGACGGCAGATGGTATTTATTCACAATGGTATTTAAACCCGGGCAAACCAGGTCTATAAGTATAAGCATTGAAGCTGAAATGATAAAAGCAGAGAATGATACTTACGGGCTGAGCTTCTTCAAGGATAGGGGTTATTCCTATGCAATAAAAAGTGAGAAAGTACGGATGACTTTGAATCTGTCCGATTTTAAGCCTTATTATATATATGAGCTTGAAGGTATAAAGGAAGAGCAAATATCCGATGATGGAGTTGCTGCACTTTCCTTCAGCGGAGACTATGGGAATGGAGTATTCCTGAGATACCAGCCTATTGACAAAATGGCTTTGGACAGCCTTGGAAAAAGTACGTATAAAAAGCCGAAATCCATAGTCAAAGCCTTTAATGAAAAAAAATACGGGGATGCGCTTACTCTTTGCAATGAATACATAAGTTCACCCTCGGACAGCAGCTTGAATCTTGAACAGGTAAAGTTTATAAAAGCAGAATGCATAAGGCTGTCAGGGAATTATGCAGAGTATTTGAGCGCAGTGGAACAGCTTGACATATCTCAGCTTTATCCCGGAAGGGTACGGTTCAAGATATTGCATGACAGGCTGACAGCATATAAAAATACCGGAAATGCTGAAGGGGTGAACATGATACTTAAAGAGCTGATCCCCGAAACTCAGCAAATCTATCCTTTTCTTTATCATTGGCTTGATAGAAACGGATACAAGCTTGAAGAAGCCGAGCCGGATGAAGAAGATGCAGCATCCCGGAATAATCAGGTAAGTACTGCTAAAAAGGGTTTTGATATACTTGGGGCGGTCATTGGTTTTTTCACTTTTGTTACTGAAAGCCGATGGACATATGTATTATTAGGCTTCCTTGCCGGATTCATTATCGGAAGGCTTACAAAAAGAAGGAAGAAAAGCAAATCCGTTTATCTTTTTAGAGATTAAAACAGAATAATGCAAGAAAAAATTCACATAATATTGCTATCCAATGCACTAAAAAAACAATTCTTGAGGAAGTGATATTATGAAGTCAAAAAAGGCAAAGAAAAAACAAATCATATTGACCCCTGAGGATAAAATGAAATATGAAATAGCAAATGAACTTGGCCTTGGAGAGAAGCTGTCTCAAGTCGGATGGGGAGGGCTGACGGCAGAAGAGACCGGAAGGATAGGCGGACTTATTACCAGGAAGAAGAGGCGCTTGTCAGGTTGATAATATGTTTAAACACAGCCGCATGATGCGGCTGTTGCTCTTAAGTGCAATCAATGAAAGGATGGGTATCCGATGGAAATCTATAAAAAAGCCGCAGAATTAATAAAAAAATGCAAGCCTTCAGTAGTGTTGACAGGAGCCGGAATTTCGACGGAAAGCGGTATTCCTGATTTCAGAAGCCCCGGCAGCGGCCTGTGGGAGAAAGTAGACCCCATGGAGGCTCTGTCAACGGAGGTATTGTATAAAAATCCAAAAAAATTCTATGAAATAGGTTTTAACATTATAACTTCCATGAAGGATAACCTTCCGAACAAAGCTCATTATCTAGTTGCGGAACTGGAGGAGAAAGGGCTGATTAACCTTGTAGTGACGCAGAATATTGACGGATTGCATCATAAGGCAGGCAGCAGAAATGTATACGAGGTGCATGGAACCGCGAGAACCTGCAGCTGTGACAACTGCGGAGAATCATATGATACCGGCATAATAGAAAAGCGGATAAGAGCAGGAGAGATTCCGCCCAAATGCAGATGCAAAGGAATAATACGCCCTGATGTGGTGCTTTTCGGGGACATGCTCCCCAACTGCTTTTACGACAGCATTAAGAAGGTTGAAGAGGCAGAGCTTCTGATAGTAATCGGATCCAGCCTCTCGGTGGCTCCCGTAAACTATCTTGCTGAAATATGCAAAAGGCTGTTGATAATAAACCTGGGAGAGACTTGTTATGACAAGAAGGGTGATTTAATAATAAGGGAAAGCACCTCTTCAGCCTTGGAAAGGATTGTGAGCTTCATATGAACTGTTATAATGTGCTGGCTGAGCTTTATGATATGTTTATGGAGGAAATCGACTACAAAGCCTGGTGCAGATATGTGGAGGATATTTTTCAAATCTGCGGAATCAGTCCGGCAAGAGTACTTGATACTGCCTGCGGCACGGGAAATATTACAATACAAATGTCAAAATCCGGTTATAATCTATGGGGGCTTGACATATCAACCGATATGCTGACTGTTGCAGAGAACAAAGCAAGAGCTGCAAAGCAGAAAATAACATTTTTGAACCAGGATATGACAAAGATGAATTTAAAGGAAAAATTCGATGCCGTGCTTTGCATGTGTGACGGCGTTAATTATATTAATGATGAGGAAGCCTTGAAAAATTATTTTAAGCTGGTTTATGAAAGGCTTGAAGGCAGAGGGATTTTCATTTTTGATATAAGCAGTTATTATAAAATCAAATATATAATTGGCAATAATACCTTTTACGAAGAAAAAAATAATAAGCATTATATTTGGAATAATAATTTTGATGAAAAATCTGAAACTGTGGAAATGGACTTGATATTTTTTGTTCCCGAGGAAGGACTCTACAGAAAGTTCAGTGAATATCACATACAGAAAGCTTACAGGAACGAATACCTGGTCAAACTGCTGAAAAGTACAGGCTTTGAAGAAGTAAGCTGCTTCGACGGTTTCAGCTTTAACAAGCCTAAAGAGGAAAGCGAAAGAATCTTTTTTGCTGCTTTAAAGAAATAGGATGCTGATTGATAAATGGAGGAAATAATGAAGGATTATGTTGTAAGAGGAGCAAGTATTGACGACAGCGTAAGGTTTTTCAGCTGTATTACCACGAATATGGCGGAAGAGGCAAGAAAAATCCATAACTGCAGTCCGGTTTCAATTGCTGCTTTGGGAAGGATGCTGACTGCGGGAAGTATGATGGGAATTATGCTTAAATCGGATGAAGAAACCATAACTCTGCAGATAAACGGCAAAGGGCCGGCCGGAAGCATAGTGGTTATATCCGATAATACAGGAATTACAAGAGGCTATATCACAAATCCGGATGTTGAATTAATGCATCGGGAGAACGGCAAGCTTGACGTGGGAAGGGCAGTGGGAGTTGATGGTGTCTTAACAGTAATTAAAGATATGGGCATGAAAGAGCCCTATGTGGGGCAAATACCGATTGTAACAGGTGAAATAGGCGATGATATATCCTCCTACTTTGCTGTATCCGAGCAGATACCAACTGCCGTTGGCTTGGGAGTTCTGGTAGGGATAGACGGCAGAGTAGCCGCATCCGGAGGATTCATAATCCAGCTTATGCCGGAAGCAGATTCTGATATGATAACAAAGCTTGAAGACCGGCTTAAAAAAATGAATTCGGTAACAGAAATGATCAGTTCCGGGTTGGATGCCGAAGGTATGATAAAGAGCATTTTAGGCGATATTGAATATAAGATATTGGAAAAGAAACAAGTAGGCTATAAATGCAGCTGCAGCAGGGAAAGGATGGAAAGGGCACTCATAAGTATCGGCAGGAATGATTTGGAGGAGCTTATACGGGAGCAAGGATGCGCAGAAATTGTATGTCATTTTTGCAATAAAAAGTATTTTTTTGAGAAGAATGAGCTGATTGGGATGTTTGAAAAAGCATCATCAAGTATATAATATAGTATGTTAAAGATTATCAAAGGAATTCAGTGCAATAAAATGATAAATGTAAGAAATATAAAAATTTAAGTTTTGACTTTAGATTATCTCTAGGTTATACTAAATGATGTCGCAAGTTTCAACGGGGGCATAGCTCAGCTGGGAGAGCATCTGCCTTACAAGCAGAGGGTCATAGGTTCGAGCCCTATTGTCCCCACCATTGCAATAAAGTGGCCCAGTAGTTCAGTTGGTTAGAATGCCAGCCTGTCACGCTGGAGGTCGACGGTTCGAGCCCGTTCTGGGTCGCCATTTTTAATATCCGCCTTGGTAGCTCAGTCGGTAGAGCAGAGGACTGAAAATCCTCGTGTCGGTGGTTCGATTCCGCCCCAAGGCACCATACAATGCGGGTTTAACTCAGTGGTAGAGTGTCACCTTGCCAAGGTGAAAGTCGCGAGTTCGAATCTCGTAACCCGCTCCAAATATTTATGGCGACATAGCCAAGTGGTAAGGCAGAGGACTGCAAATCCTTTACCCCCGGTTCAAGTCCGGGTGTCGCCTCCATTTTCCCTATAACTTATTGGATACAATGAGTTTTTTTGTTTTTTGTATGAGTTTACAAGAAAGAGATGAGTACATATGAAGTTTTTGAAAACCCCCTTTATACCCGATGCCGACGTAAGCCTTGCAATGGTGGATTACAGGATAAGTCCAGCCGTTGAAGAAAACCTTAATAAAATAGGAATAGAATGCATAAAGACAGTCAGATGCACTGAGCTGTATGATGCGGTGGACGGGCACCCGGACATGCTTATGTTCCATATAGGAGGAAACAGGATAGTACTGGCTCCCAATGTCTACGAAAAGATGGCACCAGCACTTGAGAAAAAAGGATTTGCAGTGACAAAGGGTGCAACTTGGCTGGTTAGAAACTATCCGGGCAATATCGCATATAATGTATTGATAGTCGGGAAAATAGCATTTCATAATATCAGGCATACCGATAAGGAAATAATAAAAGCCCTGGAAAATGAAAATGTTAGAATGCTGAACGTAAATCAGGGTTATACGAAATGCTCGGTATGTATTTTAGATGAAAAAACAATCATCACTTCTGATGAAAAGATTTCGGAAATTGCAGAAAAAAACGGAATAGAAAGCTTTTTGATAAAACCCGGGGGAATCGATCTTAAAGGTTTGAATTATGGCTTTCTTGGAGGTGCCAGCGGCTTAGTATCCAAAAAGAAAATAGCATTTTCAGGAAGCCTTTATACTCTCGAAGACAATAGCAAACTTATTGATTATATAAACGGAAAAGGCTTTGAAATTGTACATTTGTCAAAGGGAAGACTTATGGATTATGGTTCAATTCTGCCTTTGAAATGCCGTTAATTGAAACATTTACAGATCAAGTATAATGATAGTACACAAAACTCATGAAAATAAAGTGCGGCAGCGTTTTGCGAAAATTAACCCGTCACTTGTCTTTGAATACAAGAAATATTTAGGCAAATACTAATCATTGAAAGACGATTTAATGAATCCTGAAATTTTTTTGGATACTCTCCGTACTATTAATGTTTTGCAGTATCCAGCAAGGAGGGAGTAGAACAAATGTTTCTTGTAGCAATTGGTTCCTGGGTCGATTATGAAATAATAAAATCTGAAATATACAGACAATTAGACAATGCAAAACTGGAAGGTATTGATGCATTTTACGAGGATTATCAGCTTGGCAGTACACTTTTCATAAGATGCGGCATAAAAGACAAGCTTGCCGGCAGAGCTGCCGCTAAAAAATGTCATGAGGAATTCAAATACATTCTTTCAAATATTCTTGCAGGAGTGATTATAGGACATTATGAATTAAAGCTTATAAGGAAAATTGTAAAAGAAAACTTCTTTTATCTGA
The DNA here is from genome assembly GCA_017994115.1 of Clostridia bacterium. Lineage (GTDB taxonomy): Bacteria > Bacillota > Clostridia > Lutisporales > Lutisporaceae > BRH-c25. The sequence continues at coordinate 9,305 of JAGOLK010000044.1, forward strand.
ATGGAAAAGAACAAGCAGTTGTTATCGATAATGCATGCAAGCTCCTTGGAGAGGAAAAGCAGGTTCAGCCGGGAGGATTCTATAAAGCCGACAGAAAAAGTATTATCATGAGGGAAATACTTAAATACCTGGATACCGAAAAAGAATTGAATATAGAAGGATTTATAAATTTCCGCCTCAGCATGTATGTGAATGAACTGAATGAAACAGTTGAAAGGGCATTGGAGATCTTTGTCGCCGAAAGGGAATATAACGAGTTTATCAAACTGCTGAGATATTTTGTTGAGATTCAGGAATGCAAGATAGATACTGTTCATTTGCTTCAATCCGGGGATGGCAGGTACCTGTTGTACGATGATAAAAAAAACAGCATAAGCAGCGAATACTTTGATGAGCTGCGTTCAGAAATACTGGACGATACAATCAATTATGACGATCTGTTGATAAGCACATTAATCACGGTTTCTCCAAATAGAATATTGATACATGATATAGATGAGTTTAAGAATAAGGAACTGATTCAAACCATATCCAATGTGTTTGCGGAGAGGATAACCTTATGCAGCAGCTGCGAGTTGTGCAGCAGCCTGCAGGAAAGCAGCGAAACAAACAAATATAGCCTGTGATTGTTAACTGTGGTATAATAAGCGTAAAAGCATATTATACCGCTTTTTTTTATTGTATGGGAATGTATGTTCCTTTGCAGCTAGGGGGCGAACAAATGTACGAGGCACTTTTCCTGATAGTTGTCGGGGCAATTATTGGCTGGCTTACAAATGTACTTGCTATAAAAATGCTTTTCAGGCCTATAAGGCCTTTTAGAATTCCGTTGCTGAATATAACAATACAAGGCCTTATTCCAAAAAGAAGAAATGATATTGCAAAGAGCATAGGCAATGTAGTTGAGAAGGAGCTTGTTTCAATAAATGAGATTTTTGACAGACTGGTAACGGAAGAAAACAAGCAGGAAGTAATAGCCATTATAAAGGAGAAACTGCTTAAGGTAATTGACTATAAGATTCCGGCAATTATACCTTACTCTATAAAGAGCAGGATTATTGATTATTTCGACGAACAGATAAACAAGGATGCAATGGCCATTCTTAACAGCTCCGTTGACGGGATAATCAGCAATACGGCTTACAAAGTCAAGATAGGAGAGATGGTAGAAGAAAAAATAGACGATCTGGAACTGGAAAACATGGAAAGACTGATATTGAGCCTTACTTCAAGAGAGCTGAAATATATTGAACTGCTGGGCGGAGTGCTGGGAGGAATAATAGGACTTATCCAGGCAGTTATAATAAGATTTTTATAGTAGTATGCTAAAAAAATGCCTTTGTTGCATTTTTTATTTGAATAATGTATAATCTAATACAAATAATATACTTGATTGCTATGATAAGGACGAGTATAGCAGAGGGTTCCAAAAGGGAGGAAATGTCGCAGACTGAAAGCATTTCCTGGATTATCTGCTGGAAAACCACCTTGGAGTGCCGTGTTGAACAAGCTGAGGCTTAAGTATTCGCGGACGTTGATTACGTTACAATCCAGAGTAAAAATCAGGGTGGAACCGTGGGAAAATATCCCGCCCCTTTAGGGACGGGAGTTTTTGTTTTTTTGCTGAAAATCAAAGGAGGTATATAGTATGGTGAAAGTAACTTTAAAGGATGGTTCTATTAAGGAATATAAGAAAGGGACTACAGTTGAAGAAATTGTTGCTTCCATAGGAAGCGGGCTCTTAAAGGCCGCACTGGCTGCAAAGCTGAACGGTAAGGTCGCAGATTTGCGCACCCCTGTAAATGAAGATTGCAGTCTTGAGGTTCTGACATTTGATGATGCCGATGGCAAGTGGGCATTGAGGCATACCGGATCTCATATACTGGCCCAGGCTGTTAAGAGGCTTTATCCCGATGCAAAGCTTGCAATCGGGCCGGCTATTGAAACGGGTTTCTATTATGACATTGATTGGGATAAATCTTTTTCTGATGAAGATTTGGCAGCTATAGAAAAAGAAATGGAGAATATCGTAAAAGAGGATTTAAGGCTTGAAAGATTTGAACTGCCGAGGAGTGAAGCTCTTGATTTGATGGGCAGGATGGGTGAAAGCTATAAGATTGAGCTAATAAACGACCTTCCTGAGGATGCCGTTATATCCTTCTACAAGCAGGGAGAATTCGTAGACCTGTGCGCCGGGCCTCACGCACCTTCAACAGGAAAGGTAAAGGCCCTGAAGCTTTTGAGCGTGGCAGGGGCTTATTGGAGAGGCAATGAGAAGAACAAGATGCTTCAGAGGATTTACGGAACTGCTTATACAAAAAAGAGCGAACTGGAAGAATACTTGAACATGCTGGAGGAAGCTAAAAGGAGAGACCACAGGAAACTGGGAAAAGAGCTTGACCTCTTCAGCCTCCATGAAGAAGGCCCCGGTTTTCCGTTTTTCCATCCCAAGGGAATGATAATCAGAAATGAGCTTGAGAACTTCTGGAGGAATATCCACAAGAAGCATGGCTACATGGAAATCAAGACTCCAGTAATACTGAATGAGGATCTGTGGCATCAATCAGGACATTGGGACCATTATAAGGATAATATGTATTTTACTACAATAGATGAAAAGACTTATGCAGTTAAGCCAATGAACTGTCCCGGAGGGATACTGATATACAAGAATGCAATGTACAGCTACAGGGACTTGCCTCTCAGGATGGGAGAGCTTGGCCTTGTACACAGGCATGAGCTTTCAGGCGCTCTTCACGGATTGATGCGCGTAAGAAACTTCACCCAGGATGACGCACATTTATATCTGACCCCTGAACAGATTAAAGAGGAAGTTTTGGGAGTAATAAGCCTGACAGACTATATTTACAAGCTGTTCGGATTTAATTACAGGGTTGAGCTTTCGACACGGCCTGAAAACTCAATGGGCAGTGATGAAGATTGGGAAAATGCTACCGAGGCATTGCGAAATGCATTGGAAGCATCAAAACTGCCATATAAGATTAATGAAGGGGATGGCGCTTTTTACGGCCCCAAGATAGATTTCCATCTGGAAGACTGCATCGGGCGTACCTGGCAGTGCGGAACAATACAATTGGATTTTCAGATGCCTGAAAAATTCAATCTTACTTATATAGGTGCAGATAGTGAAAAGCACAGGCCCGTTATGATCCATAGGACGATATTCGGAAGCATAGAAAGATTTATTGGTATATTGATAGAGAATTATGCCGGCGCATTTCCGGTATGGCTTGCTCCCGTGCAGGTAATAATACTTCCGGTGTCAGAAAAACAGAAGGAATATGCCGAGAAGCTTAATAAGCAGCTGGAGGATCTGGATATCCGCGCTGAAGCTGATTTGAGAAGCGAAAAGGTAGGGTATAAAATCAGAGAAGCACAGCTTCAAAAGATTCCATACATGCTTGTGGTAGGAGACAAGGAAATGGAGAGCGGATCTGTATCGGTAAGAGACAGAAAAGAAGGAGACGTAGGCGTTATGAAATTCGAAGATTTCCTGTCAAAGATACAAGATGAGATAAAAAACAAAACCAACAAATAAGTACGATATACAAGATTAAAAAATAAAATTAAAGGCAGGTATAATAATTGCTTGATTGTTAATTACCTGTCTTTGATTTTTATCGAATTTTAGGCTACAATCATATTAATAGGCATGCACTGTCGAAATTATCCATGGAGGTGAGGTCATGAAAATCGGTAATAAAACATTGATTATAATATCAGCCTTGGCAATTATTATCGCTGTCATGTTCGGATCCTTGAAGGATGCAGCACCTGATTCTTACGATACCGACAAAAGGCTGATAATAGGCCGTGCAAATGACTCAGTTACTTTGGACCCTTCCTGTACTGTCGAAATGGATTCCTTCAAAGTAACTGTAAACATATTGGAAACACTGGTGAAATGTGAAAACGGAGGAAATGAGGTAGTGCCTCTCCTTGCAGAAAGCTGGAAATCAAGTGAAGACGGTTTGAAATGGGTATTCAAGCTGCGCAAGGGAATAAAGTTTCATGACGGAACTGCTTTCGATGCTCATGCGGTTGTATTTAATTTTAACCGCTGGATGTATGAGGAAAACCCCTATCACAAAGGAACATTCAATTATTGGAATTATATTTTCGGCGGTTTCCCGGGCTTGGTAAAAAGTGTCACGGCATTAAACAATTATTCTGTGGAAATAAAACTGAACAAACCCTTTGCTCCTTTCTTATATGCAATGACAATGCCGGCATTCGGCATAGCAAGCCCTGAAGCTATAATAAAGTATCAGGGGGATTTATCTGAACACCCGGTAGGTACAGGCCCCTTTATTTATAAAAGCTGGGAGCGAAATAAAAGTATTATTCTTGAGCGCAACGACAAGTATTGGAACGATGCTGCAAAAGTAGAGTGGGTTGAATTCAAAGTTATACCTGAGAATAAAGACAGATTGGAAGAATTGAGGCAGGGTACCATTCATATAGCTGATTATCTCAGCCCCAATGATATTGCAGGCATAAAGTATGATCCGAATTTGTACTTGTACTTCAGGCCAAGCTTTAATGTGGGTTATATGGCAATGAATAATGAGAAATCTCCTTTCAGCAGCCGCTTGGTGAGAGCGGCAATAAACCATGCCATTGATAAGGACAAGCTTATCAATGATGTTTTTGACAATCTTGCAAAGCCTGCGGTAACCTTCATACCCCCATCTCTTTGGGGTTACAACGGAAGCTTGGAAATCTACGAGTATAATCCGGAAAAGTCAAGGCAACTGCTGGCGGAAGCCGGATATCCAAATGGATTCAACACAACAATATGGGTAATGAATGCTTCAAGGGAGTATTTTCCAAACCCATTGAAAACGGCGCAGTTTATAAGGGAAAATCTGCGGCAGGTAAGTATTAATGCAGAAATTGTGGTATTCAACTGGAATGAATACTTGAAAAAAATACGTAATGGAGAGCATGAAATTGCTTTAATAGGCTGGACCGGAGATTATGCCGATCCGGATAATTTCCTTTACACAATGCTGGCTTCCGAAAATGCAAAGCCCGGACTCGCAGGCAATTATTCCTTTTATAAAAGCGAGGATGTGGATCAACTGCTTGCACAAGCAAGGCAGACAACCAATATGTCATTCCGGAGAAGCCTTTATAGAAGGATTCAGGAAACTGTGAACTATGACATACCTTCAGTACCGATGGTACACACCATGCCTGTTCTTGCTGCCAGGCTGTCGGTGAAGGGATATGCTCCTCACATGACCGGTATTGAGTCCTTGGAACAAGTCTCACTTGAAATTGAGCGATGAAGAATAGAGGATGAAATAAATGAAGCGAAATACATTCAGAGTTGTGCTTATTATTATACTTGCCCTATTGCTTGTTCTTGTAAACATGCCTTTTACAAAGAAAGCTGAATCAATGGCTTTTACTCTTCCGGGGCTGCCCCGGCCTATTGCAAAAGTACCGGTTGTAATTACATCTGCAGGACAGAGCACCGATACATACTTAATTAATGATATTTCAAACCAATTGATGATAAGAAGCTTTTTCATGCCCCAGGCTGAAGCTGAGGATATAGAAGATATGAATTCAATTGTTTTTGCGGTGGGTTACAGTTCTTTGGGATTAAAACTCCAGGGTATAAGCTACGATGATGAAAAAACACGTATTGAGAAGCTTATCGATATGGCAAAGGACAAAAAGCTGACAATAATAACTGTTGTTCTAGGCGGTGAACAGCCTATTGACAACAGAAATGAGGAGATTATCAGGCTCGTTGGTGCCAAAGCAGATTATATCATAGGGCTGAAGGGGTCGAGCAATGAGGAATTGCTTGCTGAATTGGCGGAGAATGACAATATACCCCTGACTCTTGTACGGAAAGTGAAGGACATATCTGAGCCTTTCGCTTCGGCTTTTCGATAAAGATAATATTTGTGAGAGGTTTTAATATGACTGTCAGCCAAAGGAAAATAATTGAAAACATATTTCCAACGACCATTGCTGCGGGAGGAGTTTTGCTTATTATTACAGGCATGCTGTTTCCTGTCTTTTTTCAAAACACCTGGTTTAATAT
>JAGOLK010000045.1 GCA_017994115.1 Clostridia bacterium
CTGTATGCGGGACTGGCGGGAGGAGCGGAAGGTATCATAGTGCCTGAGATGGGATTTGAACTGGATGATATCTGCAGGCTGCTGATAGAGAGGAGAAACAAAGGCAAGCTTCACAGCATAATAATCCTTGCGGAAGGAGTAGGTGACGCCAAGCAGCTGGAGCAGCAGATAATGGAGAATGTTGATATTGAGGTAAGGTCAACCATACTTGGATATACCCAAAGAGGCGGAAGCACAAGCGCCTTTGACAGGATACTGGCAAGCAGGCTTGGCGCCAGGGCAGTGGAGCTGCTGGCTGAAGGAAAATCGGCAAGGGTAGTGGGTATAAGGGATAATAAGCTGATAGATATGGATATAGCAGAAGCCCTTAGTATGAAAAAAGTATTCCCGCGGGAACTTTATGAGTTGGCAATCAAACTACAGTAGATAATAGGCATGAGACTTATTATATAACATAACAAAACTTGAAAAGGAGAGATGAATTATGGCTGCATTAAAGGGAAACTGCCTGGTGGCACAATCCGGAGGACCGACTTCTGTAATTAATGCCAGCGCTTGCGGCGTTATACAAGAGGCATTCAGGGCCGGAGAAATTGATAAGGTTTACGGGGCGCTTCACGGTGTGGCGGGGTTGCTTAAGGAAGACCTTTTCCTGCTAAATGAGGAATCACCCGAAGAAATCGAGCTGATGAAGGTAACACCTGCATCCGCTTTGGGCTCCTGCAGGTACAAGCTGAAGTCCATTGAGGCCAGCGAAGGGGATTACAGAAGGATAATAGATGTATTTCAGGCACACAATATCAGGTACTTCTTTTACATAGGCGGAAACGATTCCATGGACACTGCAAACAAGGTAAGCCAGTATGCCGTGAGTGTGGGTTACGAGCTTAAATCCATAGGAGTGCCCAAGACTATAGATAATGATCTGCCTATTACTGATCATACCCCCGGCTTTGGAAGCGCTGCAAAGTTCATTGCAACATCAATAAAAGAGGTTGGCCTTGATGCAAGGGTATATGACTATCCTACCGTGACAATATGCGAATTGATGGGCAGGAACGCAGGCTGGCTTACTGCTTCCGCTGCTTTGGCAAAGGGAGTTGAAGATGATGCTCCGCATTTCATATACCTGCCGGAAGTACCCTTTTCCTTTGAAAAATTCGGCAAGGATGTAAAATCCGCTTTGGATAAATACAACTATGCAGTAATAGCTTTTTCTGAAGGGATAAAAACCGAAGACGGCAAATATATTTCTGAAATAGAAGACCCCAATGCAAGAAGGGATGCTTTTGGACATGTGCAGCTGGGAGGCGCCAGCGAGGTTCTTGAACGTTATGTCCTGGAAAACATATGCAAGAAGGTCAGAACGGTAAATTACAGCACTATACAGAGAAGCGCCGCACATTGGGCGTCCCTTACGGATAACGAGGAAAGCTATATGTGCGGAAAAGCAGCAGTACAGTATGCGATAGAAGGACATACAGGAAAAATGGTTGGTATGTTCAGGGGCAAAGGAAAGGAATACACCTGCGAAACACAGCTTATCGACCTTGATGATGTTGCCAATAAGGAAAAAAAGATTCCGCCGGAATGGATCAATAAAGATGGCAATTACATAGAGCAGCCGCTTCTGGATTATATAAGGCCTCTTGTAATCGGTGAAGTCAAGATCCGCATGGAAAACGGAATCCCGAGATACGCAAGGCTTAATAAAAAGCTTATAGAAAAAAAGCTAGAGAAGTGGGATAAAAAATAATATGAGAAAAACAAAGATTGTATGTACCATAGGGCCTGCAACTGAAAGTGAAGAGATGATAAGCCAGCTTATAGCGGCCGGGATGAATGTAGCCAGGCTGAATTTCTCCCATGGGGATCATGCTGAGCACAAGAGAAGGATTGATGCCATAAAGAGAATAAGGGAGGAGCTTGGCAGGCCTGTGGCAATCATGCTGGATACCAAGGGGCCTGAAGTAAGGCTGGGATATTTCAAGGACGGAAAGGCTGAACTGGAAAAAGGCCAGAGCTTCACGCTTACAATAAGAGATATACAGGGGGACAGCACACAGTGCAGCATTACATATAAAGAATTGCCCGAAGAGGTGGCTGTGGGCTCCAGAATACTTATTGCAGATGGAGTCATAGAGCTTAAGGTTCTGGATAAGAATGAAACTGATGTAATATGCCAAGTGGTAAACGGAGGCACTCTGGGAGACAGGAAGAATGTGAACATACCGGGAGCTACCTCCAAGCTCCCCGCAATAACTGAAAAGGATATAGCCGACCTTGTCTTCGGCATAGAAAACGGAGTGGACTTTGTCGCTGCTTCCTTCATAAGAAAAGCTGCAGATGTGCTGGATATCAGAAAAATCCTGGAAGATAACGGCGGAGGGCATATTCAGATAATTGCTAAGATAGAAAACCAGGAGGGTGTCGATAATGTCAGAGACATTCTCAAGGTATGCGACGGGCTTATGGTTGCAAGGGGAGACCTTGGGGTTGAAATAGCGACTGAGGAAATGCCTTTGACTCAAAAGCTTTTGATCAAGAGGGCCAATGAAGCGGGCAAACCGGTTATAACAGCGACACAGATGCTGGACTCCATGATGAGAAATCCCAGGCCTACAAGGGCAGAAGTGACAGATGTGGCAAATTCCATAATAGACGGTACGGATGCAATAATGCTGTCGGGAGAGACTGCGGCGGGGAAATACCCCGTAGAAACCGTGCTGACAATGTCATCTATTGCCGAGAGGATAGAGAAAGAACTGGATTACGGGAAGAGCCTGAGCAGCTTTTCAGGAAGAAGAATAACAATAGCAAATGCAATTTGCCACAGCTCATGCACCACAGCATTTGAGCTGCAGGCAGCTGCCATCATAACACCTACTCAATCCGGTTCTACAGCAAGGATGGTATCTAAATTCAGGCCAAAGGCACCCATAATTGCCACTACCTCTGATGTTGGTGTAATGAGAAAGCTTTGCCTGAGCTTCGGGGTTTATCCCATATATGTGCCTTTTACCGAGAGGACGGATGATATAATTGACCGGGCTGCAGATGCAGCTGTTGAAGCCAAGCTTATCAAGAACGGTGATCTTGTGGTTATAACGGCAGGTATCGGAGCGGCAGGCAGCACAAACCTGATTAAGGTTCATATAGTAGGAGAGATTTTGGCAAAAGGAATAGGAATAGGTGACGGATCGATTACCGGAAAGGTTTCGATTATTGATGATATACCGGGAGATTTTGGCAAGCTCCGGGAAGGAGATATACTGGTTGCGAGATCCACTGATATAGAGCTGGTACCCCTTATGGAAAAAGCATCGGCATTTATAGTGGAAGAAGGCGGGATAACATCCCATGCAGCTATTGCGGGAATCAACCTCGGAAAACCGGTAATAGTAGGGGTGGAAAATGCAGTAAACATTTTCAGGGATGGACAGCTTATTACTATGGATACGGCACGGGGGCTCATATACAGGGGAGCGGCAAAGGTGCTGTAACAGGAGGATTGTTGGATGAAGACGCATGATACAATACTCAGGACCAGGTACGGAGAGACCGATCAGATGGGGATAATATACCATCCAAACTATTACATATATTTTGAAATGGGAAGGACCGAGTACCTTCGGGAAGCAGGAGGGATATCATACAAGGAAATGGAAGAACTGGGTATAATGCTCCCATTGACAGAAACCCACTGCAAATATAGAATTCCCGTACTGTATGATGATGAAATCCTGGTCAGAACCGGTATAAAGGAAATGACCGTTGCAAGGATAGCATTCTCCTATAAGCTTTTGAGGGTCTCAGACGGAGTGCTGCTGGCGGAAGGAGAAACAGTCCATGCTTTTGCCAACAGAAACGGGAGGCCTATAAATTTGAAAAAGCATTGCAGCAATATTTACAACACATTGTATGAGCTTGCAAAAGATAAGGAGGAATAATAGTTGCAGTACAGAATACTTGGGAAAACAGGAATGAAGGTATCGAGGATAAGCCTAGGAGGCATACCTATTCAGCAGCTGGATCAGGATGATGCAAATAAACTTATAGAAAAAGCCCTGGAATACGGCATTAATTTTATTGATACCGCAAGGGGATACACAGTAAGTGAGAGCCTGATAGGAGGCGCACTGTCGGGAAAAAGGCAGCAGGTGTTCCTGGCTACAAAATCCATGGCAAGGGATAAGGAAGGGTTTAAGAGGGATATAGAAATCTCTTTAAATAATTTAAAAACAGATTATATTGATCTTTACCAATTTCATAATATAATCAACCTGCAGGAGTTGGAAAAGGTAATGGCAAAAGGTGGAGCCCTTGAAGCCATGCTCGAATATAAGGATAAAGGAATCATAAAAAGTATCGGAATAACAGGCCATAGTCCGGAGGTTATCGAAAAGGCCATTGAATATGATGTTTTCGAAACGATTCAATACCCATATAATGCAGTTGAAACCAAGGGAGCGGAGTTTTTCAGGAAAGCCTATGAAAAAAACCTGGGAGTAATTGTAATGAAGCCTTTTGCAGGAGGCGCCATTACAAATACCAGGGCAGCATTGAAGTTCATACTTCAGAATCAGCACGTAACCTGTGCAATACCGGGGATGTGCAGTATTGAACAGCTGACGGATAATGTGAGAGCAATAGAAGAAATGCCGCTGTCAGAGAAGGAAGCGAAGGCCCTTTCTAAAGAAGCTTCGGAATTGGGAGAACGCTTTTGCAGAAGATGCGGGTATTGCCAGCCCTGCCCTAAGGGGATCAATATGCCTGTAATATTTGTCCTTGAAAGCTATTACAAGAGATATAATCTTATGGAATGGGCACAAGTAAGGTATGACAATCAGCCTTCAAAAGCCAGTGACTGTGAGAAATGCGGATTGTGTGAGACAAGGTGCCCATATAATCTTCCGATCAGGGATATGCTTGAATCCGTAAAAGAGACCTTTGAGAAATAAAAGAGCAAAAAATGCGGTCAAAAGAAGCGTTCACTTAGGGATTGAAGAAAAACTTAAATGAACAGCTTCAAGCGGGGCAAAAAAGACCACATAAGAGTTTTTATACTCCTGTGTGGTCTTTTTTTACATTCAGCTAATTTTGTCCCAATAGTTCTATAATCAATAGTTTATCTGCAATATCCTTAATAAAATGAGGAATTTCCTCTATATGTTGTGCAATAGCTTTAGCTTTTCCTGGTTTTGAAGAAATATGATATTTTTCAGATATGGTTTGTTCCATTGAAGTATAATCATCTATTGCTATACGTAAATAGGATTCAAAGTCTTTACCGAAGTATGCATAATCGGCTCTAACAATACAATTTTCAGTTTCTGTATCCCATTCTTCTTCGCAAAAGATGCCATTAAACACATCCCTAGTCTTTGATGCATTCCTGTCACAATCAAATATGGCATAACAATTGTAACCGTATGCTTTAAATAACCTCCAGTACAAGGGGATTGCATCCTTACCGCGACAATTAACAATTTCGGTTCCATGTTCAGCTAAAGAATATCCACTACGTTTTAAATACACTGGCAGAGCAAAATATTCAGTAGCTCCCTCCACTAAAATGATTGTTTCGGCAAACATTCCTTTTAACTGGTCTGAAAATAGTTTTGTCGAGTAAAAATCAACTATGTTTTCTGGTGACACACAATTCTCTGGAACACCTGACCCTATACAAAAATCGCAAAGTTGTTGAGCGGATAGTTGTATTGCTTTAGTAACTCCACCCTCTTTATGTACTCGAACAAGTCCGTCTAAGTATTCTGCATCTATGAATTCTGCGGAATGTGTTGAAATGATTACTTGAATACCACATGAACACATATCTACAACATATTCCTTTAACCATCTTTGAGCTAAGGGATGGAGATGAGCTTCTGGTTCTTCAATAATCAACACAAAATTTTCACCTGTGAATACTTCCATATATGCTTTAACAAAAGCCATTAATAAGACTTGCTGTTCACCAGTGCCGAATTCTTCAAATCCACGAATATTATCTCCCTCTTTTGCATAGATCCGAAGTGACTTTGCATAATTGTTTGGATCATAGGCTGAAAAATCCACAGCCAATGAATGAACAAACCCTTTTACTGCCCCCTTTAGAGCTTCAGAAAATCGATTAAAAAAACCAGAGAATTCATCAGTCTGTTCAAAGGATGCTGTAATTTGATTAAAGGCTTGTGATAATTCATCTTTGTGTTCTGTACTTAAGGCTTCATGTATTTTCTTTGAAAATTTGCTTAACAGGGAGTAGCTACTACTATAATTAAAAGCGCTCTGGATATTTCTTTCAGCATCAATCAAGTAAGATTGACAAGCGGAACGCTCTTCATTTTTTATATATAACCTATTTCCATTAACATCGTGAAAAAGATTATTATTAGCCTGTCCATTATAATTATAACTTATAGTTATCACATCATGTCCATTCCCTCTACTATCATAATGTAAAGGCTCAGAAAATTTAGCAGTTATCTGTGCGGTAGGATATTCACTTTGATTACGTTTAAAGTAATCACTTTCCAACATCTCAATATTTGTTGGATACCTTTCACCAAGTAATCTATTTATAGCTGATAATATATTAGATTTTCCTGCGTTATTCGGTCCAAATAGGACAAGTGGCTTATTTTGAGGAAGTTTAAGAGCCACTTTTTCTATCGACCGATAATGTTTAATTAAAAATGCTTCTAACCTCAATCTTTCACCCCCCTAAATTAAATTACTCTGCCAATACTTCCTTAATAATCTGAGCCATCTGTTTGTTGTTTAACTGATCACGGAAATAAACAGTGTATCCATCTTTCGAGAGCATATCAAAGAAAACACGAGCACAATCAATTTTTGCTTTTTCTGTACCACGTAAGTCGGATTTATTTTCTACGTCTTTTGTTTCGACTACAATGTTAAGCTCTTTCTCACCGGAAGCCTTTCTTACAACATACATGAAGTCTGGACTGTACATTCCACCGGTAATAGTTGGTATGGCAATGCTGCTACGTGGAATTTTTCCATATACAATGACTTCTTCGATGTCCGACATAATATTTTTTTGTTCCAACGGTGAGTCATAAGCGAAAGCATCATATAAATACTTCTCACTTGGAGTTCCCGGAACTATCTTTGTGCCAATACGTCCCTGCGCAATATCTTCACGTGGAGAACCGTCTGAATAGGTGAGTGCTGTTGCACCAACAGGCGTATTGCTTTTTGCATAATGGAATCGACCTTGCAAATTATTGCTTCTCCAGTCATGAAATTGTTGGATAAACATGCTGACAGAATTTTCATTAATACGTTCTGGATTTATAGTTCCATTCCTCTTAACATACTCACACAATGCCTCATGCAATACTTTAATTGGAATGTTTGTAGCATTTGTGATCCTCTTAAGAAATTCATTGTAGGGAATAGGTTTGGATACTATATATTGGGCACCTGTATCTGAAACAATCATCATCTGTGAGCCATCGCTCTTAACGATATCTCTGGAGCTAGTCATGACAACGTCTGTAAAAACACCGGGTTTTTCCAGCAAAGATAAAACAACTTTAGCCATATCAGCATCCAGATCATCATCATAGAAAAGTAGGTATCGTTGATTGATTGCTTCCCATAATTCGCGTATTTCACTGTAAACAGCTTTGCGGATTTTTACAGGTCTTGGTTTTGCTACATTTCGGTCTTTTACCTTACCTGAAGACAATCCTGTAGCAAAGTCCGGGTATTCTGCAAAGAAAGCGTCCCTTGTATCGGGTTTTATATTTAATCGCCTGTCTATGTAATGTTTATCATATAGTGCATCAAAAAGTTCATCTGAAGTCATGCCAAGTTTCTTGGCCACTTGTTCCAATCTTTCTTCGCTAATAGAAGAAGCTTGTGGAATTTCTCCGTTTATTTGGTCTATTAATCGTTTAGCAAAGTCTGCCTCTGTGAAGTCGACAATATAATTAAGCTGGAATTCTTCATTGGAGATTCGATTACCATTCTCATCTACAGGCAGTCGTAAACCTCGTCCAACCTCTTGCAGTTTACTGTTTTCACTTCCACTAGAACGAAGTTTAGCTATCGTAAATACATTAGGGTTATCCCAGCCCTCTTTAAGTGTCCATTTTGAAAATAGAAAACGTAAAGTGTTATAGCTACCGTCTTTATTCTTGAAAGAGAGAAGGTGTTTTTTTCCATGAAGGATAGTTTCTACTTCTTTTGCTATATCTTCATCCGAATCGCTATTGTCCTGTGAAAAATAGCCTGCATGGCAAGCAGAAATATCTGCAAGACTTGCTTCCAGATATGCCCGATATTCAGTATCATGCTCACTGAGGGTAGATAGCACCGATTCTATCCGTTCCTTAAGCAATCTCTCAAAAGCTTGTAATAGATAAGGGGTTTTACCTTCCTCGTTTGGTCGATATGATGATATATCATCGATAAAAAATAATGCCAATGTCTTGATCTTGAAATTGCGACCACAGAAGTTTATTTTTTCTGTTTCAAAATGACGCTCAAGGGCAAGACGCATCATCTGCTCTTGATAAGAGGTCATATAGATATCCACATCCAATTCCTCACCAGTTGACTTTTGAATACCATTAGAAAACTCAACTGTTGATTTGCCAATAGCATGAACCGTAATTCCCTCGAAAGCTTCATTAATGATAGATAGTGAATCTCCAGTTTTAAGAGTAAATGTTTTAGTCGATTCATCACGCTTTTTATACTGAAAGGTAACAGAATCCTTGCTTGTGATGGAAGTGATTTTCACCTTTTCTTCACGCTTGGATACCGGTTCAAAATGCTCCTTCGTTACTCCCTTTATCAAATTTTGATTAAAAGATTCACAGGCATTTAAATCATAGAGCAGGTTTTGGTAGTCTTTTACGGTTATTTTGTTTTTTCCACGTCCACTTGTAGTTTCAGGGAAGGTAGCACCAAAGCGTATAATACACTGTGGTTTTATTTCATCAACGATAACCTTAAATGCCTTCTGGTCACGAGAAAATCTATGTGGCTCATCAATAATAACAACAGGGTTTGTTGCACGAATAGCATCAAGTGGTCTATAAAAACCTTCTACTCCATAATCATAGTCGTCACGGCTAAGCATACCATTTGATCGGACAACAAGTAGTTGCATATTAACTAATAATACATAAATCTTCTTCGTGTTCTGGCAAGAACCTTTTACAAAGTCGCTCACAACACTCGGGAAATAGGAGCGACCCTTTTTCTTGTTTTTTGGTGCTTCTAGTACTCCAACCTCAATCTCTGTACCATAGCCACAAACATCGGAAAAATGTCGCTTTACATATTCATCACGCAAAAACTGTGCAGTTCCTGCTTTAATCGCAAGTGAAGGTACAGCGATAATAAACTTATTAAGTCCGTAACGTTTATGAAGCTCATATATAGTATGAGTATAAACGTAAGTCTTTCCTGTACCGGTTTCCATTTTAATATCAATATTCAAGCAGTCATCAATAGGCATACTGCTTCGATATTCTGAAGGTATATTTTTTTGAATTTCTCTAATATTTGCAGCTAGTTTAGGATCAGAAAGAGAAATGCTTGGATTTTCATAAAATTGTACAGGAGAAGTTATCTGTACCCCATTCAAAGCAGCACTTATTGCATCTACAGCTTTTTGTTGGTGTGGTAATCCTCGTTGTAGGATAAGTTCCATAACATACCCTCCAATCAATAACGGATATCGAAGTTGATACGCAAGTTTTTCTCTGTATCCTTCAACCGTTTCAAATTAATTTTTAAAGCTTCCATTTCCGTCCATGTAAAACTATAACCGAATAACACCACGTTCTCAGGATTAAAGCTGCCGTCAGTTTCATATTTTACTACAATGGCTTCAATCGCCTTATTAGACAATTCCGGGTCAATTAGGTAAAGATGTTTTCCTATATAATAGCCATTGTATCCAGCAAAATTTAACTCCTCAGCATCTGCTGTAAGTCCATATCCATCTCTAACAAGCCACGTTGTAAGGACGGTAGGTTTTCCAAAATCACTAAGAATGTCTTTGTCAGCAAATAATTTATTTTCAGTAGGGTCAAACTTTTCAAGCTTGTCTAGAGTGTATTGCTCAGGCTCAACCAATGTATAGTGCTTAAAGCCAAGATCCGCTGTTGTATCTGGATAATCAGTTTTTATTGCTTTTGCAGCTTGCTTAATACGATCCATTCCGATTTGATCAATAGTAGAATAACCACACTTATCAGCTATGCTGCCTTCTTTAACTTTCTCTGGTATCTGCACCATGATATATTTACGTGTTCCTCCATCCTCTGCATTAAGTGCCATAACGGCATGTGCGGTAGAGGCAGACCCGGAAAAGAAATCCAGAATAATTGCATCATTATCTGCGAAAGCAATAACCCTCTGTAACATCGCAGTCAGTTTTGCTGTGTCGAAAACAGTTTTTCCAAACAATCTTTTTATTTCAGATGAGCTTCCAACCAATAAATCCATCCAAGAAGTATTTAACAGCGTTGAATCTGTCGGTGGTATATAGTGTTCAGGTTTACCGGAATCGGATAACCGAAGAAGATCACAGTCATCATCTTGATTTGAATACCATTCATCAATTTGCTCTTGTGTGATTGACTTTTCATCAACACCTATATCATTTAACATCTTTTTGTAATTTTCGATGGCAAGATAACTACGCTCTTTGCCCCAACGCCACTGACCACTCTCTGGTGTGATTCCAAATAAAGGATATCGCATCGTTGGACGGTCAGTTCCGCGCCAGTGATTATTCCAAGAACCTTGACGCATATCATCAAGTAGTTTCATTTGTTTAGGAAATCTATAACTAGAATTTCTCGAATAAAATAGCAAGTATTCAACACTTTGACCAAGTTTATCCCATGTTTCAAACTGTGCTTGAACAGATTTTGCTCCTCTACGAATAGCGATTTGATTTCGAAAATTATCTTCTCCAAAAACATCATCACATAAAAGTTTAAGATTATGATTCTCGTTGTCATCAATAGAAATGAAGATTAAACCATCATCGGATAGCAAATCCCTAGCAAGCAAAAGACGTGAATACATAAACATCAACCATGCAGAATGAGACGCTGAACCACGCTTTGTTAGATCGAGAATACGTTTTGCCTGCTCTTCACTCATACTCAACTTTTCAGATAATTCCTCTATAGTAAAATTGAAGCTGTCATTGTAGACAAATCCGTCTGTTCCCGTATTATATGGCGGATCAATATATATCAATTTGACTTTGCGTGAATAGGACTTCAAGAGATGCTTTAATCCATCAAGGTTGTCGCCACTTATGTAGATATTTTCACTGTTCATATTTTCTGGTGTTGAGTTATGTTCCTCGTCTGGCACAACAACTGTTGTAGTATCAATTGAAGCCAGCAATCGGGCATAATTTTTTCCTAAAAACTTGAGTTCATAACCCTCTCCTGTGACAGCAATCTTATCACTTAAAAATTCCTTAAACCGTTCAATATCAAAGGACCCATCTGCCTTAAAACAAGAGGGGAAATTTTCTTTTAGTATAGCCATTTCTCGGCTGTTCGGTACTGCAGTATCATTGGCATTCATAATATCTTTAATCATTGTTATCATTCACCTTGCCTTTCTCAATTTTATCAGGTACAAACTCTAAAATATCACAAATATCACATTCTAAAGCTGTGCATATTTTTTGAAGTATTTCTGTATTTACATTTTCGTTTCTACCAAGCTTTGTGATAGTTGCCGAGCTAACACCGGAAAGGCGTTGCAAATCTTTCTTTTTCATATTCTTATCAATTAGCAGCTTCCATAGCTTGTTATAATGTATTGCCATTTTTTGCACCTCCTACAAATACTAATAATTATATCACAAAAACACGCTATAAACAGTATAAATTTTTAATCTCACATTATTTTTCGTCTATTTCAATCACAATTTTCTATTTACGCATTTATCTTAAGATGTTCGAATTAAAGCTTTTAGACAAAAAAGTCGAAAAGTCTAATTGAAAAATCCAAAACTACAGCATTAAGCCTTCTTAAATTTAATACCACTTTCGCTCAAATTTGAGCAAAAGCATAAACATTACAGCCGTCTTTTCTGGAAAAAAGACAGGCTATTTTTTATTTTAGGGGTTCGAATCAATAGAATTCTTCGCTTATGGATGAGGAAGAAAAATATTTTTAGAAAATCCTCAACTAATGTGCCCTACCAAGGCTATAAGGTGAGAGGAAAATACTTTGCTTGACCATTCGAGTAAGCTATTTGCTGTGGCATTAGCTAAGGGGTTAATAATTTCGGCTATTAGTAGAGGAAAGCAATTCACAGAAATATTTGTTCCTGTACTCAAACTGCAGGTTTGAGGCCTGTGGAGGATGAGAGGAAATTACCTTAGCAAACTCTGTGGATCTGCCTTTCTCATGAACAATCAATGAAAACATAGTTTTTCTCTCACTGCTCCTTGACAACTGAATACCCCGAAATGCAAGAGATACTTCAAGCAGAATATGCCATGACGATAATTCCGAGCGTATTCCTTGAAAGATAACGAGGTTGTGTCAAACAAGGCAAACCCTCTGGAACAGTAGTGTTTCGGGTCATTTATAACAGGCAAGGAGGTGAAATAACTGAAAACACAATATGAGAACTTGCCGCAGGTGCTTAAAGATAAGCCACAGTTTTGCTGTTGGAAATATGAAGAACGAAGTGGCAGAAAAACCAAAGTTCCCTATAACCCAGTAACGGGAAAAAGGGCAAAACCAAATCAACGTGGTACATTTAAAGATTTTAGTTCGGCGGTAGCTGCTATAAGTGATTATGATGGTATCGGATTTTTGGTGGGTAATGACATATGTGTTATCGACTTAGATGATTGCTTTGATAGCAGCGGTAAGCTTAAACCTATTGCCCAAAGTATTGTAGACGGTTTTAGTGGTTGCTATATGGAACACAGTCCGTCTGGAAAAGGGCTGCATATTTTCTTTAAGGCCACCGGCTTTAACTTTGACAAAACAAAATATTATATTAACAACAGAAAGCTGGGAGTTGAGGTCTATGTGGGCGGAGCAATAAACCGCTTTGTTACCGTAACGGGCAATGTGTATGCGAATGGTGATATAGCGGAGAAATCGTATGAGCTACAGATGATACTAGACAAGTATATGCTGCGTCCTGCCCCTGTGAAGCAACTAGTAGATATAGAAAACCAATCCTATCTGTCTGACAAGTCTGTTATTGAGAAGGCTTTAAAATCGGTAAACGGAGGAAGGTTCAAAGCATTATGGCAAGGAGATACGTCAGGCTATGCTTCTGCCAGTGAAGCTGATTTGGCACTTTGCGGTATGCTGGCATTTTGGTGTGGCAGGGATATTGGACAGATGGACAGACTTTTTCGGCAGAGCGGCCTAATGCGAGATAAATGGAATAGATCACAGTCCGGCAGTACTTATGGAATGATAACCATAGAAAAAGCTATCGCAAATGCTACTGAAATATACAAACCAGGTGGTAAGCGTTCATCAGCTACAGAGGATTTTAGTGAATGTTCTCTTACTGACTTTAAGCCTGAGAGTAACGATCGCTACCCTTGGACGGATATTGGGGTAAGCAGGCTGTTTGCTGATTATTATAAATCTTTAGCCCGCTTTGTTCCCGAAAGGAAGATGTGGTTTTGCTATGAGAATGGCATTTGGATTCCTGATGTCGGCAATCTCAAAGTGATGGAAATGTGTAAATCATTGGCTAATCAACTGCTAACCTATGCTTTGACTATTCAGGATGAACATCAAAGAAAGGCATACATTGACTATTGCCGAAAGTGGCAGTCAAGAAGATACCGAGAAACGGTACTTAAGGATGCACAGAGCGTATATCCCATATCAATGGCTGAATTTGACCAAGACCCGCAGGTGCTCAACTGTTCCAATGGAACCTTGTTTTTAACATCCATGGATTTTCATCCCCACAACAGCGAGGACAGACTTACAAAGATATCTGGTGTTAAACATGACCCAGAAGCAAAAAGTGAGCGATGGGATAGATTTATTCATGAGATTATGAGCGGAGATGAGGAAAAGGCAAAATTCCTCCAAAAAGCCTTTGGCTACAGTATCAGCGGAGACACTCGGTATGAATGCCTGTTTGTTCTCTATGGTGCTACAACTCGAAATGGTAAAGGTACGCTATGTGAGAGCATTCTTAAGGTATTAGGCAGTTATGGCTGTACCGCAAGGCCAGAGACTATCAGTCTGAAAAAGAACAATAACAGTTCAAGTCCAAGTGAAGATATTGCCCGGCTTGCAGGAGTACGCTTTGTGAATATCTCCGAACCTAGCAGAGGACTTGTCTTAAATGCTGCACAGGTAAAAAGCATGACGGGTGGTGACACCATCAACGCAAGGTTTCTACATGAGAATTCTTTTGACTTTTCACCAAAGTTTAAGCTGTATATCAACACCAATTATCTGCCCGTTATTACGGATATGACGCTGTTTTCCAGTGGCAGAGTGGTAATTATCCCTTTTGAACGACACTTCGATGAAAGCGAGCAGGATAAAAACTTAAAACGTGAATTCGCCAAACCGAAGAATCAGAGTGCTATCCTCAACTGGCTAATTGAAGGCTATCAGCTGTTAAAGAAGGAAGGCTTGACTTTACCTGATTCCGTTAAGACAGCCACGGAGGCTTATAAGCGTGACAGCGATAAAATAGCATTATTTTTCGAGGATGCCTTGGAGGAAAGTCCTAATAGTGAGGTGCGGACATCCGAAGTGTATGCCCGGTATCAGCGTTGGTGCAGTGCCAATGGATGTTATTCGGAGAATGCAAGAAACTTCAAACAGGCATTAACAGCTATCGCCCGTGTAGAACGGAAACGACCACGTTCTGGTGGTGGAATGACCACAATGCTTATCGGATATAAGCTGACTGAAGAAGAATTTTTTCTTATTTAAACACAGTGTAGCAGCTTGTAGCAAGAAAAACAGGTTATATAAAAAATCGCTCTCGTATAGAGAGTTTAGTTTTTACCTGCTACATCTTGCTACAAAGCTTAATACCACTGAAAACACTGGATACAACTTAATGTGTTGATAACAACCCCTAAGGGGAGGTCAAATCTCCACACCTTTTCATTTGGACAACGGGCGTGGGGCAACGCGTAAAAAAACGCGGTTTCAAACGGGGTATATACCCCACATTTAATAAAATTTAGGAGCATTCCTGTAAAGAAAAACAATGAACTTTGAAAAAGTAGACGCCTGACACTAAAATAGTATTGTGCTGATCCAGACAAGAAAGGCACAAAACTAAAATAATGGAGGCGTCATATATGAA
>JAGOLK010000117.1 GCA_017994115.1 Clostridia bacterium
ATTTGTGGAATACTTCATATTGATTGTATTTAAAATCATAAGGAAGTGAATCTTGATAAAATGGGAAAAGATACAAAGCAAATAGCAATAATAGGCGGTGGTTACGGAGGAGTTCATGCAGCAAGGCTTTTAAGCAAGGCTGCCCGAAAAGGAACGGATATAAGCGTGCTGCTGGTGGATAAAAAGCCATATCACACCTTGATGACGGAACTCCATGAGGTGGCAGGAAACAGAGTGGAGGCTGAATCGGTACAGATAGACCTTAGGGAGATATTCGGCGCATCAGGGGTTCGTGTGGCAACAGAGGAAATCAAGAGCATAGATTTTAAGGGCCGGAAGCTTGAGTCTGAATCAGAAAGCTATTCCTACGATTATCTCATTATAGATACAGGAGCGGAACCTGCTTTTTTCGGAACACCGGGAGTAAAGGAAAACGGTTTTACCCTATGGTCCTTTGAAGACGCAATAAGGATCAGGGAACATGTGAAAAATATGTTTGACAAAGCCAGGACAGAAAAGGACCAAAGCAGAAGAAGGGCAATGCTTACGTTTATCGTAGCGGGGGCAGGCTTTACGGGGATAGAGACAATGGGGGAGCTTCTGGAGTGGAGAAAGGAGCTTTGCAGGGAATACGAAATTGACAGCAGGGAAGTGAGCCTTATGGTTGTGGAGGCAATGGGCAGCATACTCCCGATACTCAATGAGAGGCTCATAAAGAAATCCGAAAGATATATGAAGAGGCATGACGTTGAAATAATAACATCAGCACCCATAACAGAGGTAAAAAAGGAATCCATAATACTGAAGGACGGAAGGGAGATACCTACCAGGACCCTCATCTGGACCTGCGGTGTACAGGGGAGTGACTTTGCCGCCAAAACAGAGCTTACTCACGGAGGCAGGGGGAGGATACAGGTTAATGAATACATGCAGTCGGTAGATTACCAAAATGTCTTTGCCGTAGGCGACAATGCATTCTATGAGGAGCCGGACGGCAAAGGCGGAAAGAAGCCAATCCCCCAGATTGTAGAAGCGGCACTCCAGACTGCGGAAACAGCGGTGCATAACATACTTGCATCAATTGACAAGAGGGATAAAAAGCCCTTCAAGTCCAATTACCACGGATTCATGGTATCCATAGGAGGCCGGTATGCAGTAGCCAACATAGGGGGAAGGTCCATGGACGGATTCTTCGCAATGGCGCTGAAGCACCTGGTAAATATCCACTATCAATATGGGGTGGGAGGATTTGCAAGGATATGGGATTATATAATGCACGAATTTATTTATGTGAGGGAGGGCAGATCCATACTGGGGGGGCATTTGTCCGCCAGGACGCCTATACTGTGGCTGGCCATACTCAGGGTATATCTTGGTGTTATATGGCTCATTGAAGGTGTGAAGAAAATAAATGAGGGTTGGCTTGACCCGGGGAAAAACTTTATTGCGGCAATGCCGAGGCCTGAAGATGTGCCCCTGGAATCCACCGATGCCGTAACTAACGCAACACAGGTTACACAGTATTATCCGGAACCGCTGCTTAAAGAGCCCCCCGAGGTATTTCAGTGGTTCATGAAAACCTTTATAGAGCCGAATGCTTATCTGTTCCAGGTCCTGATTGTACTTACTGAGGCAGCTATAGGCCTTGCACTTATTGCAGGATTGTTTACAATACTGGCATCTCTGGGATCAATATTTCTGTGCCTGAATTTCATATTGTCGGCAATGGCAGGTTCTGAAATATTCTGGTATATATTTGCGGGCATTGCAATGTTCGGCGGCGCAGGCAGGGCTTTCGGCCTGGACTATTATGTGATACCGTGGATCAAGCACCGGTGGAAAAGAACCGCTTTTGCACGGCGTACCCATCTATATGTAAGGTAGTGTTCACATAATAATATATAAAACATGGCAGGCATATATTATAATAATATTAATGATGAATTATTTTATTGGAGGCTGGAAAGGGATGCAATTTAAAGTTGGTGACATATATCACGGTTTCCGGTTGATTGAGGAAAATGATATCAAGGAGACAAATTCGAAAATCAGGCTTTTTAGGCATGAAAAGAGCGGAGCCAGACTCTTTAATATGGAAAATGACGATGATAACAAGGTGTTTTCGGTTACTTTCAGAACACCCCCCAGGGACAGTACGGGACTGCCCCATATACTGGAACATTCCGTGCTCTGCGGCTCCAGAAAGTTTCCCACAAAGGAGCCCTTCGTAGAACTGGTGAAAGGCTCCCTGAATACTTTTCTGAATGCTTTTACCTTCGGAGACAAGACAATGTATCCGGTAGCAAGCAGGAACGACAAGGACTTTGAGAACCTGATGGATGTTTATCTGGATTCAGTGTTCCATCCCAACATATACAAATATCCGGAGATTCTTAAGCAGGAAGGCTGGCACTATGAGCTGGAAAACACTTCCGAGGAACTGAAATACAAGGGCGTCGTATATAATGAAATGAAGGGGGCACTCTCATCGCCGGAATCTGTGCTTTCGAGAAAGCTCCAGGAGACCTTGTTCCCGGACAGCCCATACGGTTACGAGTCCGGGGGCGACCCTGAGGTGATACCGGAGCTTACACAGGAGGAGTTTATTTCCTTCCATAAAAAGTACTATCATCCTTCAAACAGTTATATGTTCCTGTATGGCAAGCTGGATGTGCTTGGACGCCTGAAGTTTATTGATGAAGAATACCTTAAGGATTTTGAAGCAATCCATGTGGATTCAGCCATACCAGTGCAGAAAGCTTTTGAGGCAATGCAAAGCTATGAACTGGAATATCCCATATCCGCCCAGGAAGATGAAAAAGACAAGACATACCTCAGCCTGAATTATGCCGTTGGGCTGTCTACAGACCCTGAGCTTTATATTGCAATGGAGATATTGGAGCATATACTGCTGGCAACTCCGGCATCTCCTCTGAAGAAAGCATTGATTGAAGCCGATCTTGGCAGGGATGTTTTTGGTAAATATGACAACAGCATACTTCAGCCTGTTTTCAGTATTATTGTAAAAAACTCAAATACAGAAGTCCTGGAAGATTTTAAAAGAGTGGTCTCAAATACCTTGGAAGGCCTTGTTCGTAACGGGCTGGACAGTCAATTGGCGGAGGCGGCGGTCAACCTGAAAGAGTTCCAGCTGAGGGAAGCGGATTTTGAAGGTTATCCCAAGGGTTTGATATATAATATAAAAATCATGGACAGCTGGCTTTACGACAA
>JAGOLK010000046.1 GCA_017994115.1 Clostridia bacterium
TTCTCCTGTCCCATCACTTTTCGGATTTTTTTATCATAATTTCCTGAATATACATGAATATACCCAGAGCCATGAATACATCCCCTATGCTGAAAATTTTCGGCCTGGGATACGGTTTCGCCAGTACAAAAATATCTCCCAGATACTTAAGTGCAGTATTGCCATTCATTAATGTATGGGTAATTATTTTCCCGTCTCTTATGGCAATCATATTATCCATCAAGCCTATATCCGCCATTGCATCCCCCGAAACCGGCATCTGCCCTCCGTTTGCCATTATCACAAGAAAGTTCAGAAATACCCCAATAAAAACTATTCGGAAGGATAATGTTCCCCGATTGAAATAAATGCCAATGAACAGCAGAAGATATGACAGAAAATGAACAATCAGGATATTGTCCCTAAAAAAACTTACCTCCCTTGAAGCCATATAGACTGCCGCAAACTCAACCATGAATCCCAAAATAAAAAAATACCATTTTTCAAGGCTGGCATCCTTTATATTTGAGAAGCTTCCTCCTCTCAGCTTTCCAACTGCGAGGGAAGTGCCTACACTTTCAACCAGCAACCTTTTTCATCTCCTTATCATCCTTTACCATTCTGATAAAAGTATCTGCAAGCCTGCTTTCGAACTGGTTGCCCTTTCCTTTCTCAATAATATCAAGGGCTTCCCCAACTGTCATTGCATTTCGGTATGGCCGCTCTGAAGTCAATGCATCAAATACATCAGCAATGCTGAGTATTTGTGCCTCAAGTATTATATCCTTATACTTCCTGCCTTCGGGATATCCCGTCCCGTCATATCTTTCATGATGACTGAGTATAATTTCGGAAGCACCCTTAAGAAAATCAATATCCTTAATAATTTTAACCCCGATCTCCGGATGCTGCTTAATCTTGTCAAATTCTTCCTCCGTAAGCCTTCCGGGCTTGTTAAGTATGCTTTCATCTACACCTATTTTGCCAATATCATGAAGTATAGCCGCTATTTTAAGGTTCTCAACTTTTTTGGGAGGCAGCCCCAGCCTTTCAGCCAGCTTGCATGCGTATTCCCCGACTCTCCGGGAATGGCCGTTTGTATAGGGATCCTTTGCCTCTACTGCCTGGGAAAGGGATTTTACCGTATCTATATATATATTCCTCATATCAATATACATTTTGAAGGAATATCTTGCAAAAAGCAGCGGCCCGAAGAAAATCAAGATTCCTGCAACATTATAGTTAATATAAGCCAGTGCCATAATAATAGCAAAAGGCGCCATTGCCAAATAATCCTTCACCACCCATGCCATATTATTAATGAAGTTGGAAAAAAATTTTTCTCCGGTGATAAAATGCATAAGAATTGACATTATTACGGCATTAACCAGTATATATACTACCATCGCCGTGATAACTGCAATTATTGCAGTTATTGATAAGTTTAAATCTATTGTACCGGGGACTGCTCCCAGGGCTTCATAGCATAGCCCTGCCAATCCCGCGGAAATAGTAGCATCTGCCCCGTTAAATAATGTTTTCACTATGGGAAAGTTAAATGGATGATATACTTTTCCATCGTGCTTAACTACTCTGAACATAACTCCTATGCTGGTTATCCAGGCAGCTTCAGGTACACCAAATACCATTACTGCAGCAAGTGCAATTACAAATCCCACAGACAGCGCCCTTTGCCCCTGGGTAACAATAACCAGTGATTCGGCAATTATAGATAATATGGCAAAAACAATCAGACCCACTGCATCAACCTCATGGGCCTGATTTAATGTGAATATAAAAAATAATGTTCCCAATAGTATTATAGCTGCTACGTATGCTCTAAGCTTTATTGGCATCTATTCACCTCATAAAATGGCCGGCATATGTTATGCTACTCCTAAAACCAGGTCTGGTTAGCTCCTCCGGCTAATACCAATGTGAAAATAGCCATAAGAATACCAAGTATCTTTTTCATTGTTTGCCCTCCTTTTTATCAAGGCTCTGCCTCACCGCTAGTCAAGACAGGCAAACTCTCCGCTTAAATAACTTGCCGGCCATATTTGACCCTTTGTTTATGCTACTGTGTTCACTTTTCTATTTACTGCTGCCAGTACAGCCTTAACTGCAGATTCATTCTCGTCAAGACTGATTATACTGCTTCCTGAATAGTATTCATCAATATTGTCCTTAGAAAAACCCACTAAAGACACAAATACCTCCTTATCTGAAACCTTAAAGTTTTCCAGCCCCTCCAAATACAGCACTCCGCTTATTCCAATACAAGCCTCCAGGGCCGCCAGTGTTGCTTCAGCAACTGCTTTGGCTCTGTTGGACCTGGATTTGACTTTGCTGCTCCTTCCTTGATAAACTTTGTCATCGTAGGAAAGCGCCACTTCAGCTTCTATCGCATTGTTCACGTTCTTAACCTGAATGCCTTCTATCCTGACTCTTGTCTCCTTGAACTCAGCCTCATTAATCTGGGCAATGCTGATTTTTTTATAGTCCACGGATATATTGAATTTTGCATTTATTGCCGACTGTATATCCCTGACCATCTGCTTTATATTTCTGCCTACCGCAGCCAAAACATGGATCTCTTCAATTGTGCCTTCCTTGTCACATATGACGCTGCAGCTTATTATATCAGGAAGCTTGCATATAAGTGATTGGATATCTTTATGCAGAATGGCCTTATTATTGCTCAAAGAAAACTCCTCCTCAATTTATTTATGCCGCAGGAATCATCAGACATGCGATAATATTTTCTATAAATACTTCATTAATCCTGCTTCTCTTATATAAATTAGTTAAATTGCACTATCGAATGGGCAATTGGAACTATACATATAATAACTGCTACAGAATAAATACTATTCTCCGTCCTATAGCACCTAAAATAAAAACAGCCGATTTGCTCGGCTGTTTTATCAGAATTCCGGTTCAATCAAACCGTAGTTCCCGTCCTTTCTCTTATATACAACATTGACTTCTTCCGTATCTGCATTGGAAAACACAAAGAAGCTGTGTCCCAGCAGCTCCATCTGCAGCACTGCCTCTTCAACGGGCATGGGTTTCATGGCAAATCTTTTTGTCCTTACAATTTTTACTTCCTCATCTTCGAGTTCTGCCGGAGGGACGGCCCAATTCTCAAATTTGATGTTGCCGTCTTTAATTCTCTTTTCCAACTTTGTCTTTTGGCGCCTCATCTGCCTTTCCAATTTTTCTACAACGTTATCTATAGAAGTATACATATCTCCGGTAGCTTCTTCTCCTCTCAGGATAACTCCATTAAAAGGAATTGTGACCTCAATGATGTGCCTGTTCTTTTCGACGCTCAAAGTAGCCTGGACTTCAGTATCAGGGCCGAAGTATCTTTCAAACTTGGAAAGCTTCTTTTCTACCCTTTCCTTCAGAGCATTGGTGATAACAATATTTTTCCCGCTGACTGTAGTACGCATAAACACATCTCCTTTCGCAACTATTATGCTACCGTTTATACATATTTTATTCTACAAATGAGAAAATAATCCTTCTCATTTCCATAACTTCCAAACATTTATATTCAGCGGCCGTGAATAGCAAAAATACAGCATTTTAGCAGCAAATGCAAGTATAATTGAAACTATAAAGTTATGTAAAGCGAACAAAAATAATAATTAAAGGAAACCTGCCCCCACCCCTCATATTTCTTAGTTAGTCACATTATACACAAAGTTATCCACATCTTTTTTATGTTATCTGTGCATAATGTTGATAAGTCTGTTGATAACTTGAATCTATTAACTTTCTATTGTTGAAAAAATGTGAATTGATTTGTGGCTGAAAAATGTCGAGCGAACAAAGTGTAAAATATTATTTTGACTTATCTTGTCGTTCAGTGGGTTTTAAAATCCCTTTGCAGGTACTTTGCTGTCATAAAATGATGTATACGGTATGGGACAAGTTATGCACAGGAAAGTATACTTTCCTATACAATAAAAAAACCGCCTTGATAGGCGGTTTAATTACTGTCTTTTTGCGTCAAAACACTCTTTGCAATATACCGGTCTTGCATTTGTAGGTTTGAATGGAACCTGGGTTTCTTTGCCGCAATCTGCGCATACTGTATCATACATTACGACTTCTCTTCTTTGTCCATTTCTTCCGCTGGCATTCTTTCTTGCCATTCTACAATCTTTGCATCTGGCCGGTTCGTTCTGGAAACCCTTCTCTGCATAGAATTCCTGTTCTCCTGCTGTGAATGTGAATTCATTTCCACAGTCTTTGCAGATTAACGTTTTGTCTTCGAACATGTAAAAATCCCTCTCTTTTCTTCTCCAGGTTGGTGTTGGGTAAAAAGAACTTTCTGGGATCATTACTGCCGCGAAAAACGTTCTTGAACCGCCCACTCATACCTTTAAATTTATGGCAATACTCTAGCTGACCTGGTCTTTGACCCCACACTCGCCGTCAGGATGTTTCGCTACTAGGACTCAACCCCTCACTACAGCACCTCTCAATAATAAACTATTGGACGGACTTATTCCTAAGCCGCACCATGCTCACAGAAGCTTCTTCTGCTTACGTGGATCGTTTTGCCTGCGACTGGCATCGATTTTCAACCACAGACCTAGATATTTCACCACATTTAATATTATATAATGTAATTCTTGATTTAACAAGTACTTTTGAAAACAAATAGGTATTAAATATCAGAAAATACCGTCATTTCTTCTTGTCTACATATATTCCGTCATTGTTTGTAATTGGTCTTTCATATGCCTTTATGGACTTCTTCCCGGCCTTTATCTGCTTTATTTCTCTTTTCATTTCATTCATTATGGACACAAGCTTCTCCTTGTTGGACCTTTCTATGAGCATTATTTCCTGTGCCATTGACATTATTTCTTCAACTTTAAGCTTTAAATCTTTCAATTCCGGATATTTTGTGAAATCAACCTCCTCCAATGCCTGAACACTTAAATGCTTTTTCAGTGTTTTAAGCCCTTGGGAAAAAGACATGTCGATTTCATCGATACTGTCTATTACAGATTGCTTCAGGCCGACAAGGCCTTCAATTTTATCCGCCTCATTCTCTTCAATATCTTTTTTTTGCGCCAAAGTAATTTCCAATATGCTATCGAATAACTGCTTTTTCTTATCTGTCAGGCTGAGGAGTTCAATTATTACACTATTTGTATTATCCATAAATAACCTCCAAAAAAATTAGGAACGACGAGGGCGCCGTCCCTTATTTGTATCTCGTATCTCCAAACTAGCGATTAACTACAGCCTGTTGTTTCGCTAGTTTCATGGCCTGTGCCCAGGTATCCCTAAGCTCCTCGGCATACCCTATTACTTCTTCAACAATAGCCTTATCCTTACTTATATTTGCTTCTACCAATCTCGTGTTCATATAATCATAGAGAACCAGTAAATTGTTGGATATTTCATAGCTCATATCAAGGGTCCTCATGAACTCAAATAAAATGTCCTGAGCTTTAATGATATTATTATTAGCCTTTTCTATGCTTTTTTCATCAATACCCATAACGGCTTGTTTAAGAAACCTAATCAAGCCATTATACAGCATAAGTGTCAATTCTTGCGGCGTTGCAGTAGTTACCATATTCTTTTTATATATATCATGTGCATTGTTAGCCATTGCCATTTTGTTCTTCCTCCAGGTATTATTGACTATCGTACTGCTGTGAAAGCCACACTGACTGTATGTTCATTTGAGATATGGCTTTTTCCATAGCAGTAAACTGTTTATAATAATAGTCTTCTCTAGTTTGTAATTTTTTAGTCAAGGTCGTTATCATATCGCTTTGAGTTTTTATCATGCTGTACATAATATTCTTATTTTCCGTCGTTTCTCCTACCACACCGGCCTTTTCAAGCAAAGCACCCTTCTGCCCGTTTTTATTGGAATATGTCCTTATATTATCCTGAATGACATCATACATCCTGTTAATAATACCATTCTCTTTAAAACGAGTGCTTCTTTCTGTTGAAGTCATATCTGCCGAGTATGCGATGCTTGATTCTTTAGAAAATATTTCTGCTACCTTGTCCGGTGAATCTTTTATTGCAGCCTTCAATTTACTCTCGTTAATTACAAGCTTCCCCTTGTTGTTCCAGCTGCCTGTTTCGATCCCTATGCTGAATAAAAATGATGTTCCGGATTCGCCTTCAACACCGGCATACAAAGTGTTCCTTAAATCACTTACTATCTTCTGCAACAAGCTGTCTCCGCGAAGGGTACCAGACTTTGCCTTCTCTTCCCACCTTTTTATCTCATCTTCAGTCATATCCTCTTTCTGGTCGTCGGTAAGAGGAGCATAATCCCGGTCTCTTTCTTCCGTAAGCTCACCATTAATTTTTGATATCAGTTCATTATACTTGTCTACAAAGCTCTTAATCTTATTATATACCGTATCAACATCCTGTTTGGTAGAAACTGTCACTTCTCTTGTCCCTGTTTCCTTAAGTGCAGTATAAGTTATTCCATCTGCAGTGAAAGTATTACTGCTTCTTGTAATTTCAGTACCATCAATTGTGATCTTTGCGTCTTCACCGGCATTGTTGACACTGATATCTGCAGTGGTAATAAAGCTGCTTCCACTTTCGCTGATTTCAATATTGTTCCCTGCGCCGGTCTGTTTTGCAGTAAACTTGAATTTGTCATTTATTTCGTCATACTGCATATTTACATTTGCAGTTGAATCCCGGTTTATTTGATTCATCATGCTATATAAAGTCGTTGTTTCGCTAAACTCAAAGGTTTTACCATTTATAGCAAGCTTTATTCCCTCTGTGCCATCCGATAAAGCTGTAAATGCCAATTCTCCATTGCTATCATCCAGCTTGGACTTTAAAACTGCAAGTGTGTCACCACTGCTCAGTCTGTTAGAATATATTGCATCAGCTCCAAAACCCATATTGGCCAAAGCATTATTTGTAGTACCAGCACTGACTGTTATTTTATTTATACCGTTTGTTTCGCTGGAGACTTTGAATGTAAGCTTTCCCGGATTTGTTGTATCATCTACTGTTACTTTTCCACTGCCAAAGGCATTCTCTATGGACTTGTTCAAGTCAGCCAGTGTTACTCCGTCAGTCCCATCCAGGTCAGATAAAGTTATTGACTTGGTAACTCCATCAATTGTCAGCTTAAAGGTTTCTCCCGCTGTCAATGTATATCCTGAATCGCCCTGTACATCCTTAGTAACTCCACCTGCACTTTGTCTTACCTGTGCTGTTGCAAGATTTCCTACTATAATTGAATGTGTGCCCTCAGAAGCAGCAGATGTTGCCACCGCACTAACCGCACCTGCATCCGCAGCATCACTAGGGCTGACAGTAGTTGAAAATGCCTTGTAGCTTGTCGAAGACCTCATATTGGTTGATGAAATTACATCAAAATAGCTGCTCTGAAAGCTTCTCATAAGACTGGTAATACTTCTGTAGTCATCCCTTTTCCATTCCAATAATTGCTTGTCCTGCTTGACTTTATCCATCTTCGATCTTTCAACCTTCATAAGCTGTTCAACCATATCGTCTACATCAAGTCCCGATGCAATTCCTGAGAACCTTAATGTTGAAACACTATTAATATTGGAAGCCATGTTGCCTACCTCCTCTCGTCCACAATAATACCGGCCATTTCCCATAATTTAGCCATCAAATTAAGTATTTTTTCCGGTGGAATTTCTCTAATAACTTCTTTAGTCTCTTTGTCCACTACTTTTACCATTATCCTATTTGTCTTCTCATGTACAGAGATTTCAAAGCTTGTAAATGAACCTTCCAATGCTTTGTTTGCTGTTTCAACCGCTCTTATAAACTGATACTCGTTTATTTCTGACTCATCTTTAGGTTTTGCGGAAACTTCCTGTTCACCGCTCTTTACTGCATTATTTCTATTACT
Organism: Clostridia bacterium; assembly: GCA_017994115.1. Lineage (GTDB taxonomy): Bacteria > Bacillota > Clostridia > Lutisporales > Lutisporaceae > BRH-c25. Next base: position 7,892 of record JAGOLK010000046.1, read on the forward strand.
TATTTCAGCATGATTCCCTTTAACTGCATTGTTTCTCATAGTATCTGAGCTTACAGCAGGGCTTATAGAATTTCCTGCTATTTTCATATTACTTCCCTCCTTGGATATATTTCCCGCATCCTTACAATATGTTATATATAGTATATATCGATAAAAAACACGAATTTCTTTAGCTTTTTTATAACTTAATAGTATTATTTTCTAGCCAGGCTTCAGTTTTTTCTATTCCTTCCTGAAGTCCGGTCCTGGGGCTCCAATTCAAAAGCTTCTCTGCCTTTTCATAATTGCAGAGCAGTCTTTGTATTTCACTTTGGGGATGTATATGTGTAACATGCCTCACCTGCTCATAATTACCCGAAATCATATATGCCAAAGTATTTATGCTCAAATCTTTTCCTGATCCTGCATTTATAATTTCCCCATTTGATTTTTCCGAGCAGCCTGCCATTACCAGAAACTCCGCGCAATCCTCCACGTAAAGCAAGTCCCTTGTCTGCTTCCCGTCGCCGTATATATTCAAAGCTTGACCCTTAAGCTTTCTTTCAATAAATATTGATACAACTCCCCCTTCTCCGCCGGACTTCTGAAAGGGTCCATATGTGTTAAAGGGTCTCACTACCACTACCGGAAGCTTATAAGCATGCCAGTAGGACAGTGCAAGGCTCTCACCGGCTATCTTGCTTCCGGCATATGGGGATGCTGGTTTTACAGGATGAAGCTCGTTTATGCCCTGATCATTTTCCGCCATGTCATATACCATGCAGGTGCTCATGAAAACCATTTTAACATTATGTTTCCTGCATTGCTCCAATACATTAAAGGTCCCTGCAACGTCATTCTCAAAGGTTGTCCGGGGATCGTCGATGCTGTCCTGGACATTTATGCTTGCAGCAAGGTGAAAGCATATATCAAAGTTGTTTTCAAACAGTCTTTCCAATATGCTGTTATCCTTGATATCACCTTTTAAAAATCCCATCAGGGCTTTATGTCCTTCAAATTCCTTTATGTTATCCAATGAGCCATTTGACAGGTCATCCAGTATCCAAACCTTGTGGCCGCCTTCAAGCAGCCTTTTCACTGTCCAGCGTCCTATGAAGCCTGCTCCGCCTGTAACAAGCATGTTCAATGTATATCAACTCCTTAATATGTCCCTAAGATTGTCAGCTATATAATATATATCTTCAATTTCCATTGTTGGATATAATGGCAGTGTTATTATTCCTTCATAAAGGGCTTCTGCTTCGGGACAAAGCCCTTTTTCATATCCCATGTTTTTGTAATAGGGATGATAATATACTGGAATATAATGTACTTGTACGCCTATATTCCTATCCCTTAGCTTGTCAAAAACTTCTCTTCTTCCAATGTTAAGCTTGCTCAGGTTTAGCTTTATTATATATAAATGCCACGCAGAGCTTGCATATTCATTTTGGTATGGAATTGTTAATCCATCAATAGTACCAAGCAATTTATTGTATAGAGCTGCATAGCTTCTTCTTTTCTCCAGAAATGAATCAAGCTTCTTCATTTGGCTAACTCCAAGGGCTGCTTGTATATCAGTCATTCTGTAATTAAAGCCTAAGTACTGTTGCTCACAAAACCAAAGTCCATCATAGTCAGTCATTTTTTCCGCATTTTTTGTTATACCGTGAGTTCTAAACAAAGTTAGCTTTTCATATAAGGATGCATCACCGGTTGTAATAGCTCCGCCCTCACCTGTAGTAATATGCTTGACAGGGTGGAAGCTGAAGGTTGTCATGGTTCCTATAGTACCGATTTTTCTGCCTTTGTATTCCGCTCCCATGGCATGAGCACCGTCTTCTATGACAGTTAATCCGTGATTATCCGCGATTCTTATAATCTCGTCCATTTCGCAGGGCTGCCCGGTAAAGTGCACCGGAATTATTGCCTTTGTCCTATGGGTGATTTTCTTTTCAATATCCCAAGGGTCAATATTATAGGTCATGGGATCGATGTCTGCAAAGACCGGTTTCCCTCCCATATACAAAATGCAGTTAGCTGTGGCTGCAAATGTCATGGGTGAAGTGATTACTTCATCTCCGGGTCCGATGCCTGCGGCAAAGCAAGCGGCATGAAGAGCAGCGGTTCCGTTGGATAATACTGCAGCATATTTTGCCCCTGTATACTCCGTTATTTTATTTTCAAGTTCGTCAACCTTGGGCCCTGTGGTTAAAAAATCGCTCCTGAGAACTTCAACCACCGCCTGTATGTCATCTTCATCAACATACTGTCTCCCGTAGGGTATGAACTTCCTCATACAGTACCTCCCTTTTCCTTCTCACAGATGATTTTCCATATCTGCTCCGATACCCTTATACTTCCGTAACCATCCACTAATTCCCGGGCTGTATCCGACATTCTTGCCCTTGTATTATAATTCAAGCTTTCCAGTTGCTGAACAATTTCTCCGGCACCTGCCGCATATTTTAATGCACCTTTAATATCCATGCTGCGTGACGTCATAATCTGGTTAGGTGCTGCAGCGACTCCGATAATAGGTGTCCCACAGGCACAAAGCTCATAGACGGTACTTCCGCATGCAGATATGGCAGCATCACATTTCAGCATAAGCTCTGACATCTTGGGATTATAGTGGAGAATGATATTTCCTCCCGCTATTCTCTCAATACTATCCCTATTAGTAAAAGATGGTCCCACCGCTATATGAAATGTGATTTCAGGAAAAACCATACTGAGCTTTAATGCAATAGTTTCCGACAGGTTCCCGGGATCCGCCCCTCCCAATGTAATCAATACGTCTTCTATATGCATTCTTGTTTTTCTCTTGGGCAGGTTCCTGAATTCATCTCTCAGAAGCAAATACCGTGTACCCAAAAATAACTTGGTGCCAATACCGGCTTTGTATTCCATATCCTCGGCATAAATATTCTGATTGATAATAAAATCGGCATAAATCCGGACTTTATTTATATCATCCATATATCCGGTTATGCCAAAAATATCTTTAGTCCTATCAAAATAGCCTTCATCTACATCATAACTGTCTGTAATCAGGCAATCCCCGCCTATTGCAGCCAATCTGTCAATGACCGTCTCTCCGCTGAACCTCCATACTGAATAGCCGCAAGCTTCAATTTGCCTTACGCCCGGTTCAAACTCCTTGTTATCCCTGCAGGCAAAAACCACCTCTGCAAAGGCTTTCAGCTTATCCGCCAAAACCAGCATACGCATTACGTGACCCATGCCGATCCCGGGACCTCCCTCTGCCCTGATTACTATCTTCATAAGCCCATCTCCTGAATTTCTATACTATACCAGCATATCCCACAGCAATACATCATCTTCGAATATATCAACCTTTGCAGTTCTGCCAATTACCATATCAAAATATTTAGGCTTTATACCATAGCCCGGTCTTTTTGCGGTTATCATACTTTCTGTTATTTTCGTACCTTTTGGAATATCAGTTATGGCTATCAGACTTCTTCTTCCCTTTTCGTAGTTCTCCAGTTCTTCCCGCGAAACCTTTTTAACTCCGTCCCCCATAGCCTTTTCCACATCCCTGATTTGCCGCACCATCAGCTTCAGTTCCTCCGGTTCAATTGAAAAACCATGATCGGGACCTTCCTGCTCTCTGCTTAAAGTAAAATGCTTTTCTATTATGCAGGCACCCAAAGCCACTGCTGCCACAGGAATATGCCAGCCTAATGTGTGATCTGAAAAGCCTGTGGGAAGCCGGAAGGTGTTTCGAAGTGTTTCCATTGCTTTCAGATTAACAATGTGTGCCGGTGCCGGATAACAGGTATTGCAGTGCAGTAAAGCAATATCTCCATTTCCTGTACTTCTCGCAGCTTCTATAGCCTCTTCAATTTCTCCAAGGCTCGCCATACCTGTTGACAAAACCACAGGCTTTCCTTTACCGGCTATATATTTTATCAGTTTTAAATCAACTATTTCAAGAGATGCTACTTTGAAAAGACTGACACCTGTATTGTCAAGCAAATCTACCGCATCATAATCAAAGGGCGAGGATAGGAAGTCTATTCCGAAGCCTTTAGCATGTTCGGACAGTATCGGTATCCATTCCCTGGGATGCTGAACCTTTTTAATCAAATCATAAGGCTTCATGGAATCCCTTGAAAACTGAGGAGTTTTCTTAGAATATAAATCCTCTGCCCTATAAGTCTGAAACTTTACTGCATCTGCGCCGGCTTCAGCTGCTTTCCTTATCAGCTCTTTAGCTGTTTCCAAATCCCCATTATGATTGGCAGCTATGTCCATCATTATATAGCAAGGATTATCTTCACCTATTCTTCTTCCGTTTTTCAGAACAATTTCATTCATATCCGGACTCCTTAAACATGCTTTTGCACAACTTCACTGTTTATGGCTGCAATATCAGGGTTATTGTCTAAAAATTTTACCACATCCCCGGCAGATACATATATGTCTCCAAAATGCTCATATATCTTCTCAACCAATGTGAAATCCTCTAAAGTATCCACACACAGCCTATAGTTCTTTTTGAACAAACTTTCTCCCCGGACAAGTCCTGTACGGAACAGCTCCGGATGAAGGTACATATAGGCGGTAACGTGTTCCTTATACCTGTACTCGTCCGCCAAATCAAAGGCCTTAAACAGAGCTTCCCTTGAAAACACTTCCGTATCAAAGCCTCTGACAAATGTATCCGGTACATCCAATCTGACATAATCATAATCGTACATCTTATAATGGGATATTACATTGTCGGCTATATCAGGATCAATAAGGGGGCAATCCCCCGTCACCCTTACGACAATATCTCCGCCATATTCCAGAACACAGTCCCTGTATCTCTTAAGGACATTCTCTTCATCTCCCCTGAAAACCTCAAAGCCTTCTCCTTTGACTGTTTCATACAAAGGATCGTCTAACTGCCTGTCGGAGGTTGCCAGTATCAGCCTGTCAATTTCCCTTGATTTTTCCAGCCGCTTCAGATTCAACAATATCAGGGGGATACCCAGAACCTTCCTGAGCACCTTTCCCGGAAGCCTTTCCGATCCCATTCGGGCTTGTACTATACATGTAACCATCCTATCACCGCATTCTTAATTATTCCTTAATTGCATACATATAAATTGATCTTCCCATCCCAATATTTGCAAGCCCTTCATAAAATCTGTCCAATAATTGCTTTCGCCCTGTACTTTTCAGTGAATTCTCAAAATTATATATAAATGGCCCCACTTGCTTTTTATATTCTTCCTCCGTGTAGTAATTCATGCCTCCCATAAGCAGTATTTCCAATGGGAAATCCGTTGTCCTGTACAATTCTCTGAAGCCTGTCCTTGAAAGCAGGCCGCTAAGCGAATTAAAGTTAAAGTAATTTATATGGTCAGGCAGCACTATCCATCTATATACCTCGCTATGGTATTCTTTGAATGCCATTTGCCCCTCACTGAAATCATTAGGTACACAAATCCTGATTATACCTCCCGGTACCAGCATTCTATATGCTTTCTCAAGGAATGCTGCAGGGTTATGAATATGTTCCAGGACAAATTGTACATTTATAAATGAAGAACCTTTTAAAATTTCCGGTTGGATATTTTCCATATAGTCATTTATTACATTGAGGTTATAGCTATTAAGATATTCTGCAGCCTTAACATTGGGTTCTACTACGCAGACCTCCCACTCCTTATTCTGAAAATATAAGGCCAGCAAATCATTTCCGCTGCCGATATCAACCATTACGTTTTCATATGCCCTTTTATATTCGCCTACTTTGTCATATATTGCACCATATATTTTATTGTTGTCAACTTCTTCAGATTTCCTTAGGATGAAGTCCTCCGTCACATTTTTATAATAAAAGGGTTTTATCTCTGAATAATACTTTTCATCATAGAACTCCTTCATACTTTCTTTTTCAGGTACGGGGTATAGATGCTTAAAGCCGCAATCCATGCACTCAATAATTTTGTATTCTTTGTGTTCCCAATGTTTTTCATATCTATGTTCCATAATAATCCTCCGGATTTTATTTCAACGTATCTATCACCGCTTTTAGCTCATACATATTTGTTATCTCTCTATCCGCTTCATAATCACTGCCCAATCTTAATCCCATGTGATCCCCGGCCGGTCTTATAATCCTGACCGTATATACTCCCAATTGCCTTGCCCCGTAGAAATCCTTCCGGGGATTGTCTCCTACATATATCATACTGTCGAGCGCAACTCCTAAGTTTTCAGCCATTTTTAAATATGGTTTGATGCCCGGCTTGCAGAAACCCTCCCCGTGTTCATCAGTTACAATAATAGAATCGAAATATTTCTCAATACCGAGCAGCCGTATCTTGTTCCGCTGCACATAATATAGCCCGTCTGTAATCAAGCCCAGTTTGCATCTCTCCTTACTATATTTCAAAAAATACTCCGCATCTTCATATAGGGAGATTGGTGGAACTGCATTTCTGTATATCTTTATAAGATTATTTATATCTTCATCCAAGTTGTATAAATCACAGATATCATTAAATATCCTACCCCTGCCCTTTTCATGAAGCAGCTTTAACATGGCATGATATAGCTCATCACAAAGAATGCAATGCTTATTTGAAAGGTATTGCGCAACTTCCATAAAGGCACCATGCACAAAATCCGATTCATTATAAAGGGTATCATCCAAATCAAAAACTAATGCCTTCATACGAATACCGCCTCATCATATCTGAGCATTGTAAGCTCTTTGAAGTTCCCAAACAGAAGTTCCGGCTTGTTGCCTTCAATCAAGTCAATGAATATCTTTCCATAATCAATTCCGGCTTCCATTGTGAGCGGAACACCGCCCCCAACCCTGACATTGACTTCAGTGAATTTAATATCCCCTTCAACC
>JAGOLK010000118.1 GCA_017994115.1 Clostridia bacterium
AAACCTGATACGAAAGTATCAGGTTTTTTACTATCCACCTATTTGTTTCCCCCGCCGGGAGACTTTTTTATTTCGCTTTCGCAATCCTGCTTCTCAATAATATTATTGACTGCTTTCATGGTTTCAAGCTGGTTGGATAGCTTCTCGGCCTCTTTCTCCCATTCTTTGGTAGTTCCTCCCCAACTGAATTTTTGAATTACCTCCGGCTTGATATGAAGCTTCTTGCTCATTTTTTTCACTCCCTTTATTGTATTTTTCTCATTTATTAATAAAAAAATTTATAAATGTGTAGTATAATAAATAATAATAAGGCGAGACACGGGAACTTAGCAGGGCGTCGGAGCATGCGGCCGATTATGCATTAATAATGTAAGGATGATGATATTGAATCTTACTCCCAGACTGAAAATTATAGCGGACAGCATACAAGGCTTTGAGACATTGGCGGATATTGGTTCGGACCACGCATATCTTCCTATATATTTAGTAAAGAATGGACGGGTTAAAATCGTTATTGCCACAGATGTGAACAGCGGCCCGGCAGAGATATCCAGGAAAAGGATCAAGAATCATGGACTGGAGCCGAAGGTAAGCGTGCGCGAAGGGAACGGCCTACGGGTGATAAATCCCGGGGAAGCAGAGGTCATTGTTATTGCGGGCATGGGGGGAATTCTCATAGGAGATATTTTGGATAAGGGCATAGATGTGGCAAAAAGTGCCAAGCTTTTGATCCTTCAGCCGATGAGAGATTCGGAAAAGGTAAGGAAATGGCTTCTTGAACATGGTTTTGACATAATTGATGAGGAACTGGTAAAAGATCAGGATAAAATATATGAAGTCATATGGTCGCAGCCCGGAGAGGAAGCAGGGGAAGTAAAGGGGCCATTGTTTATAGGAGAAAAGATTATTAAAAAAAAGCATCCTCTTTTGGAGGAATTTATTTATAGAAGAGTAAAAGAGCTGGAGAAGGTAATGATTGCCCTGGAGGCTATGGATTCGGATAATTGCAGGGAAAGGGCCGAAGAATGCAGGGCGATGCTGGCCTATTACAAGGAGGTGGCTGAATGGGCACGATAAAATGTCAAACTATTGTGGGAATACTGGATGAGCTGGCACCTAGAAGCCTTGCTGAAAGCTGGGATAACGTAGGCCTGCTTGTAGGAGATGGAAGGAAGCGCGTCAGCCGTGTCATGGTTTGCCTTGATGTTACGGAATGGGTAATAGAAGAGGCTGTAGATAATAATGTTGATATGATAATATCCCATCATCCCATGATATTCAGCGGAATAAAAAAAGTTAATACGGATACTGCCATAGGCAGGAAGCTTATAAGCCTTGTTAAGAATGATATATCCCTGTACTGTCTTCATACCAATTTTGATATTGTGTCAGGGGGGCTGAACGATATTTTTGCAAAAGCACTCGGGTTTTCGCACTGGACAATTATTGAAGAGACATACAGGGAAAAGCTTTTCAAATTGGTTGTCTATGTGCCTGCGGGACACGAGGACAGTGTTGCCGATGCAATGTGCCGTGCAGGCGCGGGTTATATAGGCAAATACAGCGGCTGTACCTTCAGAAGCAAAGGGATTGGTACCTTTGAGCCTCAAGAGGGGGCAAAACCTTTTCTCGGCAGCATAGGAAGCCTTGAGAGAGTTGAGGAATTCAGGGTGGAGACAATAGTTCCCGAGAAGCTTTTAAGTAAAGCGGTTGGAGAGATGTTAAAGGCTCATCCCTATGAGGAAGCAGCCTATGATATATATGAAACAAAAAATGAAGGCCGTGTAATGGGGCTTGGGAGAATAGCCGAGCTGGAAAGGGAAACGACTCTTTCTATGTTTGCCGGAAATGTGAAAACCTTGCTGAATGCCGAAAACATTAGGTATGCAGGAGATCCGAACAGGAGTATCAGGAAGGTTGCGCTTCTAAACGGCTCGGGAAGCAAATTCATAAATTCTGCAAGGCTTGCCGGTGCGGATGTGCTGATAACCGGAGACCTGCAGTATCATGGCATTCTCGAAGCTCTGGAAATGGGCTTGTGTGTAATTGATGCAGGGCATTTTAGCACTGAGAAGATAATGATGAAGTATATTGCTGAATTTTTAAAGAATAAATTCAGAGAGCTTAAGATTGAAGCGGATGTTTTTGAATCAAGTTCGAATACGGAAGTTTTGAGAGTATTATAGGAATAGGCAGCTATTCCTATTTTTATTTTTAAGAGAAAAAAGGAGATGGTCTGATGAATTTGCAATTGCTTTATGAACTGCAGTATCTGAATAAGGAAATGAATGCAATTACCAGGAAGCTTAAAGAGCTTCAGGAAGACAAGGACATTAAAAAATATAAGGAGGAATATCAAAGGCTCAAAGAGGAATACCTTAAAGGTGAAGAAAGATTGAAGAAAAATACTTACCGGCAGGAAGTCAGGAATAATGAGATTAGAAATCTGGAGTACAACAAGAAATCATCATTAGAAATCAAGTTCAGCAAAGAAACAAACACAGTCAAAAAATTGGAAAACATTGAAAAACAGCTTGAAAAGATTGAAGAAAAAAAGCAGGCGGCAGAAAATGAAATAATAGAACTCATTAATGATGCGGATAATATTAATAAAGAGCTTGCTGAGACAAAAAAGAAACTGGCATTTATTAAAAAGAAATTTTTGAATTGCAAAGAGGATGCCGACAAGGCGGCTGCGGAGCTGAAAGCACAAAAAGCAGAGCTTCAGGCCAAAATTGACAGTATGATGAAATCCATTGATCAAGAAAGCCTTGAAATGTACAACAGACTGATAAAAACACATTCCGATCCTGTGGCCCTTGTTAAAAACCGCATTTGCAGCGGATGTAAGATGGAAGTTCCGGCTATGGATTATGAAGCGTTGAAAGGCGGCAATCAGGAGTTGAAATGTCAAAGCTGCGGAAGGATTTTATTTTACAAAAAATTCTGAAGCTAAGCAGAAGCAAATGGCATAACATCTTAAAATATCATGTTGACCGAATCTCCTTTCGGATATATAATAAGTATCTGACGATAAAACATAAAATAATATTTTGAGTAAGCCAGATGATCGCGTGTGCAGTTATGCATACGAGGAAAGTCCGGGCTCCATAGGGCAGGGTGCCGGGTAACACCCGGTGGAGGCGACTCT
>JAGOLK010000047.1 GCA_017994115.1 Clostridia bacterium
GGACAGCCTTCCGACTGTATCCTGTTAATTCCGATACCCTGCGTTGGGAAAAACCCTCGCTCTTCATAACTTGAATTTTGCAATACATGACCCACCTTTTCTCCTTCTTCATTTTTTGACCTCCTGTGATATTATGTCTGCTTCATCAACAAACATAATATTATCACATCGGCCTATTTTTTATTAAAAGGTGGTATCCTTTTTACGCTCGTTTTTGGTCTCCTTAATTTTATCATTCACAAAAGATGTCTAATATACGATGAGCATATCTCCTGCCTCGTTGAAACGCGCATCAGTAGAAAATTTTTCTACAATCGAAAAATTTTCTACTGATGCGTTATAATAATCTTTTTTCATAAGAAATATCTCCTTCCAGTATCCTGTTCACTTCTCGCGAAGAATATAATTTCATTTTGGTGTCCCCTATATCCAAATTATCATGTGCATTATAATGCGTATAAATATATTGATTATAATAATGCTGGATATTATTTTAACATATATGGAGGAATATGGGAACAAATATCGAATAATGTAAATAAATTTATAGTAATTATTGTGACATATTTATTTCACACAATCATGAAAATAGACTGAAAAGACTAAGAGACAACATTTTAATAGGTCTGAATGCAATGTGAGTATATAATATGGTAATTTCTATGCTGTCAGTTGCAGGGTATAAAAGTTATTATAAAATAATTATATAGTATTTATATTTTATAAGGTACTAACTATAAGTTGTTCTCGTTACTACTTGTATTTGATTAAAAAATGCAAAATTAAAAAAAATTGGATATCCTGCATAGATCAATAAATGAGTAGAAGAATTTGGGGTTCTCTTTAACTAATTTTTGTAGGAGGCCGAGAATGAGCGCGAGAATAAAACTGAAAAAGATATGGAAAATTATTTGTGAAAAAGATAGCTCAGGTTATACCAGAATAGCGCCATACATATTTTCTAACCAACCTTCAGATGAGGATTCAGAGGATTTGATTGGGATGGATGCATATGTGCACCTCTTGAAAACAGCTATTGCGTCAGGTAACCGGATGATTGGAGTCTTATCAGATTTTGGGGTCGGAAAATCTACATTGATAAAAAGACTTCAGCGATCTTATGAAGATAACTGTGAAAGAGTAAAAGTTGTCAATATAAACTTATGGAGCAATTTACCAAAGAATAAAGAAGATGCCGCTCAATTGCATAAAAGCTATTTATTTCAATTCGCTACTCAAATAAACAAAAATCTGGGTATCTATGTGAATCGACGGATAAACAGTGGGTATGGACTGATAAAAATATCAACAGTAAAGCCATTTACAATTTGCCTATTAATTATTTCTGTCATCATTTTCTTGCTTTCAAAGCTAATTGATGAGAAAGTATTAAATTTATTTTCAGAATATACAAATTTCCCAAAATATGGTATACTTATAGCTGTTATATTATTTGTGATGGCAATATATTTTTCAGAAATACTCTTCGCTTCTCCCAAATTTCAAGAGAGTCGCGAGGCTAATGAGCAAGATTTTACAGAATTATATGACATGATTGCAGAGAAAGCTACACGCCGCGGAAGAAAAACTGTCATTGTATTTGATGACATTGACCGAGCAAAAAGTCCTAATATGGTTTACGACTTTTTAGCAGAACTACATAAAATATATCTAATAAGCACAGAAAAATATAAGAACATTTCTTATATAATTAATATCAAACCAGAGAAGCTTTTAGGCGACGAAATGTCATCTTCATATTCTATATATTCAAAGATATTTGATTACATGATATCTCTCCAACCAGTGAATAAAGTCGACCTGAGATCTTTACTGGAAAAATATATTCAAAAGAACAAAAGCTTTTATTTGGCAAATAACATACAAGTGACAGATGATAATAATAATGTCGATAGAATTAAAGGTATGTTATGGTTATGTTATGGTGAAAACCTTGATATTCGAGGCATGAAAAAACGACTTAATTATGCAAATCAGCTACTGTACTCCCTTAATGTAAGGTTTCCGGAAGCAAATAATATTAGTTTTGAAAAGTGTGCGATTGTCGCCTACCTAGAAGATAGATACCCAGATGATTTTTATGATCTAGAACATGATGCAATAGGAGAAATTATAGGCAAATATAATAGCGCGAGTGCAAGTGAAAAATCATGGGAAGAAGCTATCAATTCAACAATTTCATGTAAAGACGATGGCTTTAAACTTGATTTGGCAACCTTTCTTCAGAATGAACAGATTGACAGTGGCTATAGGCGATATTTTTACAACTATCCGAAAATATGCGTTATTCGCTCATATGAAGAAGATAAGGTCTTTAATACTATAATCGGTAGTAAACCGTTAGATAAACAGTTTGATTCAGTACTACATACTGCTATAGAAAAAAATCCTGAGATAGTTCTTGAAGCATACAAAAGTATACGGTTAAGAGGATCAAGCCTTCCGGCGACAGTTTTTGAAAATGAAACACTTCTGTACTATGCTATAAATAACGAAGACAAGCTGGTAACTGAGTACTTGGAGGAGCATATCAATATAGCTCAGACTGCAAATCTCTCAGCTTTGCTGAAAAGGATATCTGCTATGCAGATAAAAGATGCTTTCCATAAAAGTTATTCAGGGATTATTAGCGATATCTTATATCAGCAGCTGCTGGATATGAAAGAAGCACAGGCTATTGAGTATCGAAAATCTATTCTGCTGTCAGTAGGTGCGTCGATTAAGTATTACAGAAGATTGTATGTAGCTGACTTGCCTTCCATATCACTGGGAGAGCTTAATAAAATTGATGATCCTGATATTGCCATGGAATTAATTAATTTTGATAAAGTTAACAAACAAATTGTTTCATTATTATTTGAAATGGTTATGAAAAACCCCACATATAGCTTAGTGTATAAAAAATTTGAGAAGGTGTTAAAGGCTACAATCGGGAAAAATGGTCGTGGATTTAGTGATGCTTTTTATGCCCCTATTTTGTGTAAATACCTAAAACGTATCGGAAAGATCAATAAGAACTTTGAAAATGTGATTGCCAATGAAATTAAAACAAAAAACTTTTCAACAAGAGAATATGTTTCTCTTATTAATTCCATTCCAGTAGATAAACTGCATAATTCTACATATAAAAATATCAAAGATCTTTCTATTCATGATTCATTATCAGAAGACATTTGCCGCGAACTACTGAAACGCAAATTTGGATTGGAGTACTTTGCCAACATGAGAGATCGGCTTGACAATATTAATTTCACTGGCAAATACAAGGATTTATTTGTCTCATCTTCAAAGCGTATCTTCAAATTGTATCCCGATTTGTTTAAGGAATGTAGACGTAGACTCTATGAGGCTAATCCTCAAAGCATAACAAAATATTATACTTTGTTTAAAAACCCATACCCTATTATTAGTTCCCAAGAATTAAATCTAATTGACTTGACTAATGGCATAAAGCTAGTTGATCCCGCTCAGCTTTCGGACAGCGCAGCAAAGGATATTGCATCTGCTTTCTGTATGAAGAAGCGTAATGTTTTCGAAACAGCCAAAATACTAGATTATGTATGTAGTTTGAGGACATACAAATTGCGTGCTACAACATTTAATATGCTCAACTTTGAACAACTATCATACAGTGAATTGGAGAATGAGAAGAAAAACCAGATTAGAACCAGTTTGAGCAATGCATTTGAACTTGCAGTCCCTGAAAAAGCTATAGATTATATGTATAAAACACGATTTTTAGATAGAACCCTTGAAGAAGTTGTTTTAAAAAAAGGCAACGATAAAGATTATGAAAGCTATGGAAAATTGTTATTCGAATTTAGCTACGGAACAGAGATTACAAGGCAGATTTTAATTAATGACAGCCAAATAAGAGAGCGACCAGATTTTGCACTACAAATACTTTTTGACCAAAAACAATATGATAAATATGTTGCTTCTCTTAGGGCGTCTAAGAAAAAATTTGTCTTTGAACTAGAAAAGATTAAAGAATTAGGGGAAACATACTGGCAAATTTATACAGGGAAAATAGATTATAAAGTAACCCGCCAAACCATGCTTGATAATGAAGACGTAATTGAATACATATATAGTTTAGATAGGGAGTTTACTAATAATGAAGAGTATTTGATACCATTTTCAGTATATCCTCAAACTGATAAGCTTCTTGATGCGCTATGTTCGAGCTCTACAACATTTGTGCAAAAATACGTCATGAAATCAAATAAAAATCTTAGTTTCTCAGCAGAAAATACACGGCAACGCTTTGTAAATCATGGCATTTCTATTGAGGAGTGGTTGCAGGACAAAGATATAAGAAAGACTATGTATAATGCCTGCCGAGAAGAAGCTGAGAAAAAGAGAATCATTGTTGCATTACGAAAAATTAACCGTGACAAGAAAAAAAGACGTAGTATATAAATCCATAATAAAGACAAGGTTTTACATTTTTGTCATATGAAATCTGAACTTCTGTATCTGAGATTTTGAGTCAAAAAATTTAAATAGTTGTATTAAACTCTGTAATGATAATGAATTAGTATACCATTATTATGATTTTAACAATGAAAAAGTCCATGGCGGGATTGTAACGTTACCAACCATAGGAGAAGAATATGCAGCGGATTAATAGAAATGCTCATTTGCATATTACCCACATAATCATTGAAATGCATTACCTCACTAACCTGGCTCAGTAGAAAATAGCTCAAATTCCTGCTTAACTTAAGAATATGCTATAATAAGCATGTACATCAAAATGTATGTGCTTATATTTTTATGAGGAATTATCCGATAATTCTATATATACGAATGAGGTGTAAAAATGGCTGTAAGGATAAAGTTTGACGATAAAGAAAAGGAACGGCTGATCCGGATGACGGAATATGAACGGAAGTGCTATGAGAAGGGCTATAAGCTGATTGCAGGAGTTGATGAGGTGGGAAGAGGCCCTTTAGCTGGTCCTGTAGTTGCAGCTGCAGTCATACTTGGAGAGGGAGTGCTCATACCGGGAGTTAATGACTCCAAGAAGCTGTCGGAAGAGAAAAGGGAATACCTGTATGATGAAATAAAATCCAAGGCTTTATGCTGGAGCATTGGAATAGTTGATGAAAAAGTTATAGATGAAATAAACATTCTTAATGCTGCCTGCCTGGCAATGAAGAAAGCCCTGGATGGGCTGGCTGATAAGCCGGATTACATACTTCTGGATGCAGTTACCTTGAAGGATGTGGACATTCCGCAGAAGGGAATTATAAAGGGAGATGCCCTGAGCCTTTCCATAGCTGCTGCATCGATTATTGCCAAGGTGGAAAGGGACAGAATGATATCCGCTTATGATGAGCTGTATCCTCATTACGCATTCAGCAAACATAAGGGCTACGGAACAAGGGAGCATATTGAGTGCATTAAGAAATACGGGCTTCTGCCCATCCACAGGAGATCCTTTACCAAGAATTTTCAGGGGTGATTACAATGAAGATTGATGCTTCAAGCTTTAGATTCATAAAACCGGAGCTTATGGAACTGATTAAAAACCTGGAGGTAGGCGATATTCTGAAGGGCAGGGTACTTGAAGCTCTGGGAAACAGCATACTGATAAAGGCGGCAAGTGGAGAGATATTTACTGCCGTTCTTCAGGAAGGTGCAGATATACCCAAGGATGCTTCTGTCGAATTGGTTATAAAAGATATAGCTGACGGGAAGATATATGCGGAGCTGAAAGGAGAGGATAAGCCATCCGACCCGGATTTAAAGGTTTCTGATCTCTTAAAGCAGCTCAATCTGCCGGTTAATGAGAAAAATATGGAGGCTGCAAAGCTTCTGTTAAAGTATAAGCTTCCGCTGAACAGGGAAACAATCAGCAATATCACAGGGCTGCAAAAAAGTATTGATAATCTGAATAACAGCTCCGGAGAGAAGATAGGACTGATGCTTTCGGGACTGAATATAAAGGATACGCCCGTTGATGTACTAAATAAGCTTGTACTCAACTGGCCGGCTGATTTTGCGGCTTTAGAAGCCATACAGGAAAATGAAAGTCAGAAACCGGAGGCAAATGCGGCAGCTATTATTAAGCAGACTACTGTCGGTTCGGCCAGTGACAGCAAGACAGCAGAGATTCCTGGAAAGGCGGCAGTTATAACGATAACAAACAGCAGTGAAGCTCTCAAGGGGGCTGTAATAACAGACAGCAATGAGACTCCCAGGGAAGCTGTAATGACAAAGAGCAGTGAGACCCCCAGGGAGGCTGCGGGGCATGGGAGTACCGCGGGCAATATGGCTGTACCGGAAAGCAATAAAGGGGTTGAACTGGTCAGAGCATTAGCCGGACTGGGAATTGAAGAGGAAAGCGAAATAAAAATGCTTGCGGCAAAAGTCGAAAGCATACTGTCCTCAATAAAAAATACCGATATGGAGGCCATTACTTATCTGGTTTCAAAGGAAATGGAGATAACACCCAGGAATCTGGGTATGCTTATAAAGAATATCGAGAACAGGGATGTAATATCTCAGTTCCTTGACAAGCTGCAGGATAAGATTACTCGCGACGATAATCCAAAGCTTAAAGTAATAAGTGAATCCATAAGGAAAGTATTTCTGGAGCCCAGGCAAATAGAGGAAAGAGAAGCTGTTGCCAAGCAGCTTAAGGATATTGCAAGCCTCGGAGAAAAGCTGGAAAGCTATTTGGAAACCAGCGGGGATAAAGACCCGGAAATAAGGGAGGCACTGTCAAACCTCAAGGATTGTATTGATTTCATACGCAATGTTAACCAGCATAATAATTTTCTTCAAATTCCGTTACTGATAAATGACAATACAACCGCAGCGAAGCTGTATATATTTAAAGACGGCAAGAGAGAAAAAAGGATAGACCCTGAGGATGCAACTGTTGTTGTGGCCTTGGATCTAATGAACCTGGGGCATTTGGAGAGCATGATAAGGGTGAAGGGTAAAACGGTTGATTTAACCTTCAGGACAGAAAATAAGAGCATAGGCAATATGATAGAAAAGAATATACGCATGCTGAAAGAAGCCCTGGGGGAAAAGGGCTATTATCTCAGCCCAATAAGGGTGATAAACCTGGAGCAGCCCTTCAGCCTCCTTTCTCTTGAAGCAATGATAAATGAAAGCGGATACGAAAAAATTCATTTTGATATGAGGGTATAGTATGGATAAAAAGCTGAAAAAAGCGGCGGCTCTCACCTATGAGGCAGGGGATGATGCCCCTAGGGTTACGGCATTGGGTAAAGGTGAGATAGCCCACCGTATTATTGAAACCGCGAAGAAAAACAACGTGCCCATATTTGAAGACAGCGGCTTGGTCGATGCATTGCTGCAGCTGGATATAGGGCGGCAGATACCGCCGGAGCTATACAGCGTTGTGGCTGAGGTATTGGTCTATATTTCTAAGATAGACAAGCTGAAAGGGGATAAGTATGGTCAACAATAAAGTTTTGGGGACCTTTGGCGAGAACAGGGCATGTGAATACCTTGAAGAATGCGGTTACAGAGTGCTGGAAAGGAATTTCGCCTGCAGGACAGGAGAGATTGATATAATTGCTTTGGAAGGGGAAACAATTGCATTTATTGAAGTAAAAACCAGAAGCAGTGAAAGGTACGGATCGCCTGCGGAGGCAATAAGCAGGTACAAGCAGAATAAATTGGTCACGGTGGCCCTTTATTATATGCAGCGGAACGGATATAAAAACCGCATGTGCAGATTTGATGTAATGGAAATTATTATTGATGGTGAGGATAATTACAGGATAAACCTTATCAAGGATGCCTTCCAATACTCAGGAAGGTATGGCTATTAAAGAAAGGAAGCTTTTATATGCTGCTCAGCAATTCACTGGCTATTTCCCATGAGATAATAAAAAAAGCGGTTAAGCAAGGTGATACCGTTGTAGATGCCACAATGGGAAACGGAAATGATACATTGCTCCTTGCAAGCCTGGTTGGTAAAGACGGAAAGGTATATTCATTTGACATACAAGAAACGGCATTGAGAAATACTGCAAAAAAGCTCAAGGAGGCTGGAGTTTCAGACATCGTTGAGTTAATATGCAACGGCCATGAGAATATCGATGCCTATGTACCCAAAGGCATAAGAGCGGTAATGTTCAATTTGGGTTATCTTCCCAAGGGGGACCACAGCATCGGCACAAAGGCCTGCACTACTATAGAAGCTCTTAAAAAGTCCATGGAGCTGCTTATGGAGGGCGGCATCATTACGATTGTCATATATTACGGAGGGGACAGCGGCTTTGAAGAGAAGGAAGCAGTGCTGGAGTATATAAGGACTATCGACTGCAGAAAATATTCCGTACTTGTATGTGATTTTGTGAACCAGATAAACTGTCCTCCAATTGCAGTATGCATTGAGAAAATAGGCAAGTAACAAATTAATAGTGCGCTGCAGCCAAATATGTATAAAAATGGTAATAAAGTCATGGTTAAAATAGTACCAGCTCAGCTTCTTCAATAATTGAGGGGTTGATATAATATAAAAGACAAGCATAGTCTTGTTGTAGCACCTCCCGGCCTGGTGTGAAAGGAGGGAAAAGAATCACTGTGAAACGCAGTTGTAAAAGAACATCGCAGTATGTGTTTAGAGTGATGAACACCCTTACAATCTCAACATTGATCAGGTTGGTTGCTATTGCATTAGCAGCTATTTTGCTGGTAAACTATGCGAAATTTACTCCGAGAGAATTTATAGAGCTGATACATACAATCATTACTTGATAAATGATTGAGATAGAAAAAAACGGACACTCATGGAGGAGCCTGTGCGGCTACATGCCATAGCTGCTAATAAGGCGAGGCCGGTGCTGTTTTCCCGAGAGACAGTATGATGAAGTGAGTGTCCGTCATTTATTGTACTTTGCTATTTGTTTCGGGAAAACAAACTACATTATTAAAAAATTGTAGAAAACTTTATTAATATGATGGAATTTGGCGCGAAATTAATATTTCGCGCCAAATTATGCTGTTTATGCTTGAAAATATTCTACTTCCTGATATTCTGAATAAATTAATACTAATAATATATCAGGAGGTGCGTTATGAATTTGAGGCTCGCAAAGAACAAATATATTTTGAATATAATGCTGGTGATACTTGTTGTCAGTGTTTCGCTGATATACAATTACGCAGGGTACAATCAGATTTTAAATGTATTCAGAAACAACAACAGGGAGCTTCCCATATATTGTGTGGATACTCCGGAAAAGAAGGTGGCAATATCCTTCGATGCGGCATGGGGGGCGGACTATACGGAAAGCCTATTGAAAATACTTAAGAATTATAACGTAAAGACTACTTTTTTTCTGGTTGGATTCTGGGTGGATAAATATCCTGAGATGGTAAAGAGAATTGATGAGGAAGGCCATGAAATCGGCAACCATTCATCAAGGCATCCGCATATGTCCCAGCTCTCAAAGGAACAGATAATAGACGAGCTTGCAAAGACCTCGGAAAAGATAGAAGCAATTACACATAAAAAGGTGACTTTATTCCGCCCTCCTTTCGGTGACTATAACAACAGGCTTATAGAAACCTCAAGAGCTATGGGGATACAAGTTATACAGTGGGATGTGGATTCTCTTGATTATAAGGATTATGGGGCTGATGCAATTGTAAAGCGGGTGCTCTCGAAGGTCAAGAACGGATCGATAGTGCTGTTTCACAATAATGCCACTTATACGGCGGACGCACTTCCCATTATTCTTGAAAACCTGCAGAAGGAAGGGTACAAGATAGTGCCGGTGTCTGAGCTTATTTACAAGGAAAATTATTATATTGATCACACAGGTATGCAGAAGCTGCTGAGATGAATAATAATTGACGGATAATGTATAATTAATGGTATACTTTTAATAAATGAGCACAGATAAAACAAAGGAGGATGGCCGTGTCAAAAATTGAATTGGTGGCACCCTGCAATTTTGCGGTAGAAGCGATACTGTCCAGGGAAATAAAGAGCCTGGGTTATGAAATAACAAAGGTAGAGGACGGAAGAGTCTCTTATATGGCGGATGAAGAAGGAATATGCAGATCTAATCTGTGGCTTCGCACCGCTGAAAGAATACTTGTAAAAATCGATGAGTTTGAAGCCCTTTCCTTCGAGGAGCTTTTTGAAAAGACAAAGAGGCTCCAGTGGCACCGCTGGATACCCAAAGATGCGGAATTTCCCGTAGCCAAGGCTTCATCGATAAAGTCAAAGTTGTTCAGCACTTCGGATATTCAGTCAATAGTAAAAAAGGCCGTGGTGGAAAGCCTGAAAACCAAATACAAGCAGCAGTGGTTTGAAGAAACAGGAGAGCGCTACCCCATACATGTATTCCTTAACAGGGATAAGGCATCACTGTATTTGGATACAAGCGGTTTGTCCCTCCACAAAAGGGGCTACAGGGAATTGTCAAATGCCGCTCCCATAAAGGAGACCCTTGCCGCCGCCATGGTGCTGCTTACACCATGGAAAGCAGACAGGGCCTTTATTGATCCCTTATGCGGTTCGGGGACAATTCCTATAGAGGCAGCCATGATCGGGCTCAATCTTGCTCCGGGACGCGGCAGGAGCTTTGTCTCAGACAACTGGAGATGGATAGGAAGCAAGTTGTGGAATGGGGCAAAGGAGGAAGCCAGGTCCCTTGAAAGACGTGATGACGCCCTCAATATTCAGGGATATGACATAGATGAGAGTGCTCTTAAGGTAGCAAGGATAAATGCGAAGATGGCAGGCCTTGAGGATAAGCTCCATTTTCAGAAAAGAGACATCAGTGAGTTAAGCAGCAAAGAAAAGTATGGCTTCATAGTGACAAATCCTCCATACGGCGAGAGGCTTTCTGACATCAAAAGCGTGGAAGGGCTGTACAAAGAAATGGGAAAGGTATTTTCAAGGCTTGAAACATGGTCCTTTTATATTATCACCTCCCATGAGGGCTTTGAAAGGTTTTTCGGAAGAAGGGCGGATAAAAAAAGGAAGCTTTATAACGGAATGATGAAGACAGATTTATATCAGTTTTTCGGCCCGAAGCCCCCAAGGCAAGTTGAAAAAATTGGTGAATAGCCCGGTCAATTATCATACTCCCTTAATATAATGTATAAAGGGAGGGAGTTATGATGGATAGAAAGTTTATAAAAAAGCTCAGGAAGGTGCTTGTGCTGGAAGCGCTTTTTCATGGTGCTTCATCTTTTTCAAAGGTCCTTGATGCTACCGAGAGTGATTTGGCGGATATAATGAAATATTTTGATAAGAAAGGCAGTAAAAAGGAGCTTCCGGAGGGTAAAACAAATAAAAAATGAGGTAATTAGCTTTATACAGTCGGGAAACCATACATAAATAAATGACTGTATGCCAATTATATAATCACGAGGAGAAAAGATATCCCTCACTTGTGTCTGCATTTTCCTACCCTCGTTTAAACACTGTACAGATCTTACTTATGAGCCGGGAGTTGGTAAAATGAACGTGGACAGTCATGAAGGAATAGGAGTAACAGCAGATCCGCAAAAGGTAAAACCGGGTATGATATATGTCGATTTGTCATGCAGAAGGAACAGAAGGCGGATATATGAAGCCTACGAAAAGGGAGCATATATGATATTCACTCCCTACAATATATCCGATCCTGCATTGCCGGTGATAAAGGTTGAGAGCCCCAGAGATACGCTTTGCATGCTGTTCGAAAAATTCTTCGAGAAGCGGAAAAGTAATGCAAAGCTAATCGGAGTATTCGGCGAAAGTGATAAAAGCATATTGGTTGAGATGCTGCAGAGTATTTTTTCCGGAAGAGATGGCAGCAGGTTCATTATGGACATCATACCTATAACTATTAATACAAATGAAAACAACCTTTTTTATCTTGACATTATGAGCTTTGACAGTGCCATACTGACTGACAGGTGTGCCTTGGGTAAATGCTGCGGGAATAAACCGGCAGCTGATTTTGTCTCCGGGCTGACGGATGGAAGGGCAGTTATAATAAACAATGACGAGTATCATGATATAAATGCGGCAGAAAACTTCACGAGGGCAGGGTTAATCACTTACGGACTGAATAAAAAAGCTGTTGCAACAGCATCCAGTATTGATGTTGATGAGATAACCTGCTTCAATTATTGTATACAGAGAAGTTTTCTGTCCGGAAGCGGCGCAAGGATTGAACCCTTCGAGATACCGGTTCGTTTGAAGGTACTGGGAAGCCACAGCATATATAATGCATTGGCGGCAATTACCTGCGGCCTTTATTATGACTTGGACATTTCGGATATCAAAGAATCAATAGAAAGCTATAAGGGCTCAGCCAGGCATTTTCAGAAAATATATGAGGACGGCTTTACTGTTATAGATAATTACTGCAATTCAGCTTATGACTACACGGCAGCTTTTGATTCAATTCAAATATTGAGTTATGAGAATCTTGTACTAGTCATTTCTGTTTCACAAGATGTGAATATGCACTTTCATGAGGAAAAAGCCGGCCTGATAGCAGAGTGGGTAAGGATTCTGAAGTGCAAGGAAGTAATCCTGACCAGCTGTATGGATGGCGATTCCCGTATCGGAGCGCTTCCTCTGAAAAGCATGAAAATATATAAAAGAATTTTCAGGGAAAATGACATTTCATTCAGGTATTATCATCTGCTGCATCATGCCATTGAAAAGGGCCTGTTGCTGGTTAACAGGAATGATTTGCTGGTATTGCTGGGAAGTGAAGAAATGGATTCGGCAAGCAGGATTGTATATAAGCTGCTGGGGTCTATGAAGAAAAAAAATTAGCATAACTAAGAACTATTGTAATGGAATGCTGTTTCCGATGAGGACATAGTATTTCATTATTTTTATGCTCATTTTGAGGCAGACTCTTTCCAGAATATAAAAATAATTCATATTATATGTTTGTGGTGAATATATATCCTGTAGATTATACCTGAAATACACAAGACAGGAAAGGAGCGGGGCTTATGACTGATAAAGTCATCGAGAGCAACAATGTTACCGTATACGGGACGGTAACTTCCAAACCGGAATTCAGCCACGAAATGTATGGCGAGGGTTTTTATACGGTATATCTGGAGGTTCCGAGGCTTAGTGATATTTCCGATACGCTTCCGATAACGATATCGGAGAGGCTTGTGCAAGGGCTCAATATTGATGTGGGGTCAACTCTACTTGTTGAAGGACAGCTTAGATCGTACAATAAATATCATGAAGGGAATAATAAACTTATACTTACCGTATTTGCGAGGAATTTGAAGTCAATGGACCAGGATGTAAAGAATCCAAACCAGATTTATCTGGACGGCTATATATGCAAGAAGCCTGTATACAGGACTACGCCCTTTGGACGCGAGATAACGGATATGCTGCTGGCCGTCAACAGGCCATATAACAAATCTGACTACATACCGTGCATTGCATGGGGCAGAAATGCAAGATATTCGGAGAATCTGAAAGTAGGAGACCGTATTAGGATATGGGGCAGAATACAAAGCCGCGATTATCAGAAAAAAGTATCTGAGGATGAGGTAATAACCAGAACGGCATATGAGGTGTCAATCTCAAAAATGGAGGTAGTTGAAGGGGAGACAGGTGAGAAAAAAGATAATTCGGAAGAAGAACCGGAGGAATAGAAGGAAAAGCGCAGTGACAATGCGCTTTTTTATTTATTTATATTTGAAATATTTTCTATAGAAGTTATAATAAACTATATGGATTAGCATATAAAATGGAACGGAGGGGTCGAAGCTATGAAGCTTGAAAAGGGGCTTGTTCAGGTATATATGGGAAACGGCAAAGGCAAGACGACTGCGGCACTAGGTCAGGGATTGAGATCCTGCGGCAGAGGGCTGAAAGTATGCATGGTTCAATTTTTAAAAGGCGGAGATACGGGGGAACTCCATAGCGTCGAGAAGCTGTATCCTTTGTTTGAAATATTCCGTTTTGAAAAGGAAAGAGGCTTTTTCTGGACGCTTTCCGAACAGGAAAAGCGCGAACTGAAGGAGGATATTGACAAAGGTTTTGAATTTATAAAAAATGTGGTACAGGGAAATTTGTGCGATGTCCTTATAATTGATGAATTGTTAGGCGTATTGGAAAACAAGCTTCTGGAAGTCAATGACGTACTTGAGCTTCTTAAGTCAAAGCCTGTCAATATGGAGGTTATTATTACCGGAAGAAAAGCTCCGAAGGAGATAATTGATGCGGCGGACCTGGTAACCGAAATGAAGGAGATCAAGCATTATTTCAACAGCGGGATTCCGGCAAGGGAAGGCATAGAATCATGAGCAAACTCAGATATGTTCCGATTTTGATTATGATAGTACTGGGCGCTATGATGGGAGGGATAGCCTTTAATGCATTTTTGATCCCCCATAAGCTTTTAAGCGGAGGCGTCAGCGGAGTAGCACTAATATTAAATTATATTTTTGAACTGAATCCCGGAGTGCTTATATTTATATTCAACATTCCAATATTTCTTGCAGGTTATAAATTTATGGACAAGGAGTTTATTCTGTTAAGCCTTGTCGGGATGACGGTTTTTTCAGTCTCCATTGATTTGTTCTCATTTTTGAAGAATGTTGTTTATATTGAGGATACGCTG
>JAGOLK010000119.1 GCA_017994115.1 Clostridia bacterium
TAGAAGTAGTTGATAATGACACTCCTTTTTATTATACCGATAAATATGTCATGGTCATCCACAACAGGTATAAAGTTCTGATTAATCGAGAGGAGAATCAGATCTTCTATATGTGATTCGATGGAAACCGGTTTATTATTCTGGTATTTTGAAATATCCCTTATCATAATCTTGTTGGTGTCTTTGAACTCCAGATTCTGTGCATGCTTCAAATGCCACAGTATATCCCCCTCTGTTATTGTACCTGCATATTTGCCGCTGCTGTCTACAAGGGGCAAAGCGCTGTATCTGTGAAATTCCATCTTTTCAATTGCCTGCCTCATTGTAGAGTCCGCTGATATCCAAATGACTTCTTCTTTTGGTGTTAGAAAAAAAGCTATATTCATTGATATCCTCCTGACTTCCCTTGGATAATATTTTCCGGCTAATTATATTATAACGCATCAGCAGGAAATTTTCGATTGCAGAAAAATTTTCTTGCCTTTGCGCGTGTCAGCTATTTGGATTATTCCAATCAAAAATTGGATGATTAGTAAATATCAGAATTGGGGGATTTTGCACTGAATAATATTTGCTATAATAATAATTGGATGAGGCCAATCCAATAATACATTTGCAAGAGAGAAGAGTGATATGATGCGCGTCAATATTAACCGGAACTCTGATACCCCTATTTATCTGCAAATAAAAAACCAAATCCGTGATATGATAATCTCCGGTGAACTGCCTGCCGGCCATATACTTCCCCCTGAAAGGATTTTAAGCGAGCTGCTTAATGTCAACAGAACAACTGTTGTAAAAGCATATCACGAGCTGAAGTCCGATGGGCTGGTACAGGCACGGGTCGGTAAAGGTACCATGGTTGCAGCCAAACCCTTCAAAGGGCGTTTCAATAACATCCGGCAGTTCAACCCCATTCCCTGGTATCAATTCTTCAATGAGAGCGTAGATTCCGGCGGCGACCATATAATAAGCGATATCATGGATATTAATTGCAACGAAGATATTATTTCATTTTCCGGCGGTTTCCCCTCAGCTGAGCTTTATCCTTTGGAGGATCTGAGCAGCATTCAGGAAAACCTTTTCAAAACTCTTGGCAAGCAGCTTTTACTCCACAGCCCGGTTGAAGGGCTGCCATCCCTGAGGGCAGGCATCAGCAGCCTGATGAAATCAAGGAATGTCAATATCAGTCCAAAGGATGTAATGATAGTATCCGGCTCCCAGCAGGGTCTGGATTACATTGCCCGAATCTTCATAAAGCCTGGGGATACTGTAATACTTGAGGAGCCTTCTTTCTTCGGTGCAATGCAGATTTTCCGCTCCGCGGGAGCAAGGATTATCGGTGTGCCTGTAGACAACTGCGGAATGAAAACAGATATGCTTGAATCACTTATACAAAGGTACAAACCGAAGTTCATTTATGCACTTCCTACTTTTCAGAATCCTTCAGGAATAGTAATGAGCCTTGAGCGCAGGTATGAACTGCTGGACTTGTCCTATAAATACAGAGTCCCCATAGTAGAGGATGACCCCTACAGTGATCTGCGTTATGAAGGAAAAGCCATACCATCCTTGAAGGCTTTGGATCCCTACGAACATGTAATTTACTTAAGCACATTTTCCAAGGTTCTTTCCCTTGGGCTGCGCGTCGGCTGGGTTGCTGCATCCCAGCAGGTCATCAGAAAATTTGCGTACCTTAAGCAAATTACGGACATGCATGTAAATACACCGGGCCAGTACATGATAAGCGAATTCCTTTCCCGAGGGTGTTATGAGAAACATCTTAGTACAGTGCTGACTGAATACAGGGAAAAAAGAGAGCTGATGAATGCAGCACTGGAGAAATACAAACTGCCCGGAGTTATTTGGGAGAAGCCGGAAGGCGGGTATTACATCTGGTGCCGCCTGCCGGAGTATGTCACAAATAACAGACTGGTTTCAAAGGCTGCGGAAAATGGGGTCGTATATCTGCCGGGAGAGGCTTTCTACCCGGATGGTACACAGGGAGAAAACTATATGAGGCTCAACTTTACTTTCCCGAATTCAAACAGAATAGATGAAGGAATAAAATTGCTAATGGAGGCCTTGACAGAGGTTGAGGTAAGAAACGGATCGAACTCCGCGGGCAGAAGCTATTCAAGAAGTCCGATAGTGTAGGACTGAAAACAAAATTGAGGAGGGTTTTATATGGAAATAAAGATTAAACAGGTGGATGCGTTTACCGACATACCCTTTGGGGGAAACCCCGCCGGGGTGGTTACTGATGCCGCAGGCTTAAGTGATGAGCTGAAACAGAAAATCGCCAGAGAAATGAATCTTTCGGAAACTGCATTCGTATCCCCTTCAAAGGTCGCCGATTTTAAAGTGCAGTTCTTCACCCCCAGATTTGAAGTGGACTTATGCGGCCATGCAACCATAGGCACGTTTTCAGCTCTTTATGAAGAAGGAAAACTTCCTGCCGACAAGAGCATATTTTATCAGGAAACAAAAGCGGGAGTCCTGCCTGTGGAATTAACAAGCATCAATAATGAAAAAGTATTCATGATGACCCAGGCATTGCCGAAATTTGAAAACATTGAACTGAGCAAAAGTGAAGTCGCAGGACTAATAGGTTTAGACGAGGATGATCTTATGGACTTGCCGGCTATGAGAGTCAATACCGGTATATGGTGGCTGGTATTCGGAGTCAAAAAGTTGTATAAGCTTATGAATGCAAAGCCGGATTTGAATACAATCGAAAGTTTGAGTGAGAAATACAACTTTGTAGGGATTACTCCTTTCTGCCTGGAAGCGCTTGACCCTAAATATGACTATCACTTGAGGGCAATTGCCCCTTATGCGGGAGTTGCCGAAGACCCCGTCTGCGGTACCGGAAATGGATGTGTATCCTCATACATAGTTCAGAACGGGCTTATAAAATGCGAAGGGACTGTAAATTTGATCGCCGAAGAAGGGCAGGAAGTCAACAGGCCCGGATGTGTATATGCAAGCATTTCCAAGAAGGAAGGGAAAATAAGCCGGGTACAAATCGGAGGTACGGCAGTTACTATACTGCAGGGGAAAATTTGCATTGCAGAATAATTT
>JAGOLK010000048.1 GCA_017994115.1 Clostridia bacterium
AGATATCTCTTGAGGAGGGAGCGGAAAAGACAATAAATGCAATATCCTTCCTTGAGAATTACAAAGCACAGAAGGGAAATGTGGAATTAGGAAGCCATGTATGTGTCATAGGCGGAGGAAATGTGGCTATGGATGCAGCAAGAGCAGCAAAGACGGTTCCCGGAGTAGAATCGGTGTCCATAGTATACAGGAGGACAAGAGCGCTCATGCCGGCAGACCATGAGGAAATTAATCTGGCTGCTTCCGAAGGAGTATTATTCAGGGAGCTGCTTTCACCGGCTGCATTTAAAGAACGAAAGCTTGTATGTGAAGTAATGTCCCTGGGGGACAGGGATTCCTCCGGAAGGAGAAGCCCAGTACCAACCGGAAAGAAAATTACCCTTGATGCTGATACGGTAATTGTTGCCGTAGGCGAGCAGGTTGACAGCACATTGCTCGGCAAAAACGGAATAGAACTGGATGCAAAGGGCTTGCCAAAGGTCAGCCCTGCCTGTGAGACCAATATACCCGGGGTATATGTGGCAGGAGATGCTAAAGCCGGGCCCGCAACAATTGTCAGAGCAATAGCCGACGGGAAGGCGGTTGCAAAGGATATATTGCATAAGGAAGGCTTGAAGGCCGATTTTGAAAAGAAGATATTTCCCGTGGATGAGAAGGTTCTTTATGAAAGGAAAGGGATATTGAATAATCCCGTATATGGTGATAAGGAAGCTGAAAGATGCCTCTCCTGCGAAAATATATGCGAACTGTGTGTTGATGTATGTCCAAACAGGGCAAATGCAGTGATATATGTTGATGAAGGCTTTGCCTCCAGGCATCAGGTTATACACATGGATGGTATGTGCAACGAGTGCGGCAACTGCGGAATATTCTGCCCCCATGAAGGAAATCCTTACAAGGATAAGGTTACGGTTTTCTGGAATGAGGAAGATTTCAGGGACAGCACCAATAAGGGCTTCCTGGTAACCGATATGGCAGCGGGCAAATGCCTTGTGCGTACGGAATCAGGAGAAACAGTTAGCTATGCACCGGGACAGGAGAGCAATGTTTCCAAAGAGATGGAATCAATTATAAAGGTCTGCATCGATAAATACGGCTATATGCTGTAAATCAGTCGCGGAGGATAGTTTTATGAGTCAAAAACTTTTGAAAAACATTGACCTGATAGTCACCTTCAATGACAGGGAGGAGACCTTTGAACACTGCGACATACTGATTGACGGGACTGCAATCAGGGAGATAGGCAGCAGCCTTAACACCGCGGAAGATGCTGAAGTGATAGACTGCAGCGGATTAACTGCACTGCCGGGCTTTGTCAATACGCACCATCATCTCTATCAGACCTTGTTCAGGGGCATAAAGGAAGTGCAGGAGAAGCCTCTTTTCCCATGGCTGGTGGGATTATATGAGTTCTGGAAGAACATAACCCCGGAGGCTGTTTACTACGGAGCGCTGGTGGGATTTGCAGAGCTGCTGCGTACCGGCTGTACCCTGACCTCCGATCATCACTATGTTTTTCCGAAGAATCAGCCGGGAAGCCTTATTGATGAGCAGATAAGGGCGGCAAGGGAAATTGGCATAAGGTTCCATGCCACAAGGGGCTCCATGTCCCTGGGCAGGGATATGGGAGGGCTGCCTCCCATGGAGGTTGTACAAACTGAGGAAGCAATACTTGCCGACAGCGAAAGGCTTATAAACAAATATCATGACAGCAGCCCATATTCAATGCAGAGGATAGCTTTGGCACCCTGCTCCCCCTTTTCTGTGACCAGGGAGCTTATGGTGCAGACGAAGGAACTGGCAAGGAAGAAGGGAGTCATGCTTCACACCCATCTGGCAGAGACACTTGACGAGGAGAAGTTCTGTCTGGAGCGCTATGGCAGGAGGCCTTTTGAGCTGATGGAGGACCTGGAATGGGTGGGGGATGATGTATGGTTCGCCCATGGCATTTATCTGAATGATGGAGAGATAGAAAGGCTACAGGGCTCAGGCATAGCCCACTGCCCCTCCTCCAATATGAAGCTCTCAAGCGGCATATGCAGGACAACGGAAATAGTCCGTGCAGGAGGGAAGCTTTCCATAGCCGTAGATGGAAGTGCAAGCAATGACGGTTCAAATATGTGGGAAGAAGTAAGAAGGGCTTACCTTCTTAACCACCTGAAATACGGTACTGACGGGCTTACAGCGTACCAAGTCCTCAGAACGGCTACAAGGGGCGGCGCAGAGGTGTTGGGACGGGATGACACCGGATGCCTGGATATAGGTAAAGCGGCGGATATAGTGCTGTTCAACCTGAAAGGCATCGAATACTCCGGCTGCCATGATCCGTTGGTATCTCTTGTATGCCTTGGGAATTCCAGTATGGTTGATATGACTGTTGTCAACGGCAGAGTCGCAGTTAAGGACGGAAAGCTGACAACGATTGATTCTGACCAGGTGGCATCAGCTGCCCATAAAACAGCTGCGGAAATAGTGGAGAGACAAAGAAGCAGCATAAGAAACCAGTGAATAAGGAGGGGAAAGAATGATATTAGTAGGAAACGGCAGAGTAATCACAAGGGATAATAACATTCCAATCATCGAAAACGGATGTATTGCCATAGACGGCAATAAGATAGCAGAAGTAGGACTGACCTCGGAGCTTAAGGAAAAATACAGCGGTGCAAGGTTTATTGATGCCAAAGGCAAGCTTATAATGCCGGGTTTCATCAACACCCACATGCATTATTACAGTACCTTTGCCAGGGGTATGTCCAACGACAGCCCGCCGGCCACAAAGTTCTCCGAGATATTGAAGGGTTTGTGGTGGAGGCTTGACAAGGTACTGACCCTTGAGGATGTGTATTACAGCGCTGTCGGCCCGATGATCGAACAGGTAAAATGCGGAGTGACCACGGTTATTGACCATCATGCAAGCCCTTATGCCGTAACAGGAAGCCTGTTCAAAATAGCAGAGGCAGCGGAACACATAGGTATCAGAAGCAACCTGTGCTACGAGACCTCGGACCGTGACGGTGAGAAGATTGCCGAGGAAGGTATTGCGGAAAATGTGGAATTTATAAAGTACTGCAACAATAAAAAGGATGATATGCTAAAAGGGATGTTCGGCCTTCATGCATCCATGACCATTTCGGAAAAAACACTGGACAAATGCCTGGATGCCATAAGCGGCCTTGATACGGGTTTTCATGTACACTGTGCCGAGGGAATTGAAGATTTGGAGGATTCGAGGTCAAGGTATGGGAAAGGGGTTATTGAAAGGTGGCACGATGCAGGGGTGCTGGGGAGTAAGACTATAGCTGTGCACTGCATCCATATTTCAGAAAAGGAAATGGATATGCTGAAGGAAAAGGATACTATAGTCGTCCATAATCCCGAATCCAATATGGGAAATGCGGTAGGTGCTTCACCGGTGCTGGAGATGTTCGGCAAGGGAATTCTTCTGGGTTTGGGGACTGACGGATATACAGCGGATATGATGGAATCCTACAAGGTAGGAAATATAATACACAAGCATGTAAAAGGGGATTCAAATGTTGCCTGGGGAGAGATTCCAGAAATGCTGTTTGCAAACAACAGGAGAATAGTTGAGAGGTTTATTGAGGGACAGGTGGGAATCCTGAAAGCCGGAGCACTGGCCGATGTGATAATAGTTGATTATAATCCGCCTACCCCGATAAATGAAGGAAATATAAACGGCCATCTGTTGTTTGGAATAAACGGGCGTTTTGTTGATACAACGATTGTAAACGGCAGGATCCTCATGGAAGACAGAAAACTGGTAAATATCGATGAAGAGAGAATGATGGCAAGAAGCCGTGAATTGGCAAGGGAAGTATGGAAGCGCTTTTAAATCATGAAAAATCTGAATGATTGAAGGTGGAAAAATGGCTTTCGAAATAGTGGGGAAAAGAACGATTAGAAAAGATGCGTTTGCCAAAGTGACAGGCAGGGCGAAGTATGCCGATGACTTTTTCGAACGGGATATGCTTGTGGGGAAGGTGTTGAGAAGCCCTTATGCCCATGCAATTGTAAAACGCATCAATACAAGCAAGGCAAAGGCTTTGCCCGGGGTAGAGGCTGTAATTACCCATGAGGATCTGCCTAAGCTGAAATATGCAACTGCAGGCCATCCCTGGTCCTTGGATCCTGGGCACAGGGATGCGGCGGACAGGTTGATACTTACAGACAAAGCCCGGTATGTAGGTGACGGTATTGCAGCTGTTGTGGCTTCCGATGCACTGACAGCGGAAAAGGCTCTTAAGCTGATTGAGGTGGAGTATGAGGTACTTCCCTTCGTACTTGACCCTGAGAAGGCAATGCTGCCCGGTGCACCGGTGATTCATGAGGAAAAGCCGGATAATATATTGGGAGATGCAAGTGAAGAGATAGGAAATATTGAAGAGGATTTCAGAAAAGCTGACCATATATTTGAAGGGGTTTATGAAACAAGTATTGTACAGCACTGCCATCTTGAGATTCAAAGCGCATATGCCTATGTGGATGCTGACGGAAGGATAGTCATTGTTTCTTCAACGCAGATTCCGCATATAGCCAGGAGGATTGTCGGTCAAGCCCTTGGCATGCCCTGGGGGAAGATCAGAATCATCAAGCCATACATCGGAGGAGGCTTTGGGAACAAGCAGGATATTATAGTAGAGCCTATTGCAGCTGCCATGTCCCTTGCAGTCGATGGAAGGCCTGTACGCTATGCCCTCACGAGGGAGGAATGCTTTGTTGATACAAGGACCCGCCATGCAATGAAATTCTACATGAAGACAGCAGTGACAAAAGAAGGGAAGCTGTTAAGCCTCCATATGAGGCCCATAAGCAACAACGGGGCCTATGCTTCCCATGGCCATACTATTGCAATGAGTGCAGGCGGTAAGTTCAGGCTCCTTTATGACTTCAATTCAATGAAGTATGAGCCGAAAACAGTTTATACAAATCTTCCGGCCGCCGGAGCAATGAGGGGATACGGCTGTCCGCAGATATTCTTTGCTCTGGAGAGCCATATAGAAGATATAGCCCGGGAAATGAAAATGGATCCCATTGAATTCAGGAAGCGGAACCTGATAAGTGTCGGGAAAAAGGATCCTCATTCTGAAATCGTTGTGAGAACCTTCGGGCTTCCCGAATGTATTGAAAATGGAAAACAGCTTATCAAATGGGATGAAAAGCTGGAAAAATACAAGGAACAGAAGGGTACAAAAAGAAGGGGGCTGGGTATGGCTTGCTTCAGCTATGCCTCAGGAACCTATCCCCATGGTTTTGAAATCGCAGGAGCGAGGATTTTCATGAACCAGGACGGTTCAGTTCAGCTTCAGGTCGGTGCAACGGAGATAGGCCAGGGAAGCGATACCGTTTTGTCCCAGATAGCAGCGGAAGTGCTGGGTTTGCCCTATGATATGGTGCATATAGTATCCCAGCAGGATACGGATATAAGCCCCTTTGATCTTGGGGCTTACGCATCACGCCAAACCTTTGTGTCAGGGGCGGCTGTAAAAAAAGCGGCGGAGGAAGCTAAAGCCAGGGTTCTGGAGATAGCGTCGGAAAAAACCGGATTAAGCATCGATGAGCTTGATATTAAGGCTGCAAGGATAATTGAAAGAAAGTCGGGCAATGAAATCTGCACACTTGAGGACATAGCGATGGAGTCCTATTATGACAGGGTAAATGCAGAACCTATTTGCGGAAATGCTTCTGTCAATATGAGAACCAATGCAATGGCATACGGAGTTACCTTTGCCGAGGTTGAAGTAGATATGGAGACGGGAAGGATTGAGGTAATCGAGATATATAATGTGCATGACTCGGGAGTTATAGTCAACCCGATGCTTGCGGAAGGCCAGGTCCATGGAGGAGTCAGCATGAGCCTTGGATATGCATTGTCTGAGCAGCTGTTGTTCGACCCGGAAACAGGCAGGCCCCTTAATAACAATTTCCTGGACTACAAGCTCCAGACTATAATGGATACACCGGATATCGGGTCTGCATTTGTCCAATTGCACGAACCTGAAGGCTCGGTAGGGCAAAAATCCCTGGGCGAGAATACAACGATTTCTCCCGCACCTGCAGTGAGAAATGCAGTACTGAATGCTACAGGCATTGCATTCAACAAGCTGCCTATGACGCCCCAGAAGGTTTTCGAAAAATTTAAACAATCAGGGCTGCTTTAGAAAGGAGAGATAGGAATGTTTGATATTGTCAAAATTGAAAAGCCTGGCACTCTGGAGGCAGCTTTGGAAATGCTCTCCCGCAATCCGGACCTGAAAATCATAGCAGGAGGGACGGATGTACTGATCAAGATGCGTAACGGCGCTCTTGAGGAAGCTGAGCTTCTAAGCCTGAGAAACATCCCCGGGATTGACGAAATAAGCATTCTTGACAACGGAACCATTTCCATCGGAGCAATGGCGACCTTTGCCAAGGTAATCAGGAGCAGCATAATAAATGAGAATTTGCCGGTTTTGTCGGAAGCGGCAGTATCGGTAGGAGGCCCGCAGATAAGAAATATGGCTACAATAGGGGGTAATATATGCAATGGTGCTGTGTCGGCAGACAGTGCGGCTGCGCTGCTTGCCTATAATGCGGAACTGAAGCTTTTAAGCCGCAGCGGGTCAAGGACAGTACCAATAAGCGAGTTTTATGCAGGGCCGGGAAAAGTGAATCTGCGTCCGGCTGAAATACTTACCGACATTTTGATACCCGAGGCAGGATATGGACGGACCAGCGGCTGCTATATAAAATACAGCGGCAGAAAGGCAATGGACATAGCAATGCTGGGAGTATCCGTTGTATGCAAAGCTGAGAAGGGTAAGTTTTCTGATGTAAGGATAGCTCTCGGAGTTGCGGCCCCTGTACCGATAAGGTGCAGTGAAGCTGAAGCTTATGCCATTGGGAAGGAAATATCCGATGAAACCATGAAGGAAACCGGAAGATATGCAGTAAAGGCATCAAGAGCAAGGGACTCATGGAGGGCTTCAAAGGCTTACAGGGAGCATTTGATTGAGGTATTGGTATTCAGGGCACTAAAAGAAGCTGTGATTAGGGGCGGGGGTGTGTATATTGGATAAGTATGAAAAGATAAGTATGGTGGTTAACGGTAAGGCATATTCCCTTGAGGTTGATATTAGAGAATCACTGCTTGAGGTGCTGAGAAACAGGCTGCATTTTACCGGAGTCAAGCAGGGCTGCTCCGTAGGCGAATGCGGAGCATGTACAGTGCTGATTGACGGGCTTCCGGTGAATTCGTGCATTTACCTGGCAGTATGGGCTGACGGCAGGGAAATAACTACTATTGAAGGAGTATCAAAGGACGGAGAATTGTCAAAAGTGCAGCAGGCTTTTGTAGACGAGGGTGCCGTGCAGTGCGGCTTCTGTACCCCCGGCCTTGTGCTTACGGCAACTGCTCTTACGGAAAGCGGAAGGAAATATTCCGATGAGGAGATAAAACGTGAGATTTCTGGTCATTTATGCCGCTGCACGGGTTACAACAAAATATTCAATGCAGTGAAAAGGGCTCTGGAAGCTGGCCATTAAGCAATAGCTTATTGCATTCAAAGGGCATTTACGGTAAAATACAATGTAGAAATGTACTGGTATTTTGCACCGATTCAAGCTATATGCTATTACATTATCGAGAAACAGTCGTGATAGAAAGGGATAATAATGGAGCTTCTAAAGAACAGAATATTGAAGGACGGAAAAGTCATAGGCGATAGTATTATTAAAGTCGACAGCTTTCTGAACCATCAGCTGGATATAGAGCTGTTCAACGAGATAGGGCGGGAATTCAAAGAAAGATTCAGCGATGAAAAGATAAGCAGGATATTGACAGTGGAGGCATCAGGTATTGCTGTTGCGTGCATAGCTGCCCAGTATTTTAAAGTGCCTGTGGTTTTTGCAAAAAAGTATGAAGCATTGAATCTTGATTCGGATACTTACCAAAGCGAAGTTTACTCTTTTACCAAGCAGAGGAACTATAACATCCGCGTTTCCAAAAAATACATCACACCAGAGGATAATGTTCTTATTATTGATGATTTTTTGGCTAACGGCAAAGCCGCTTCAGGCTTGGTGGACATTGTCCGTCAGGCTGGTGCCAGGGTTGCGGGTGTCGGAATTGTTATAGAAAAAGGCTTCCAGAAAGGCAGGGAGGCACTACGGCAAAAAGGAGTCCGTATAGAGTCGCTGGTTATTATAAAGTCCATGGACGAAGGGGTCATAATTTTTGATTAGAACGGGTAACAAAAACAAAATTATGATACCACCAGTTTCATGATTTTAAATAGACAACTAAATTAAATTTGGGGAGGAGAAATCAGTATGAAAAGAACCATTAGTATTCTTTTAGTGCTTGTCCTGGTGTTTGCAGCAATGCTCACAGGCTGCGCACCGAAGTCCGAACCTGCACCGGCAGCGCCCGAGACACCTGCACCAGCAGAAGAACCAAAGGCTGAACCCCTTAAGGTAGGTTTTGTCTACATAGGCTCCGCTAAAGACGGCGGATATACCCAGGCTCATGATGAAGGCAGGCTTTACCTTGAACAGCAGCTTGGAGACAAGGTTGTTACAATGTACAAGGAAGGAGTTCCTGAATCCAGTGAATGCGAAAAGGTAATCAATGATTTGATTGACCAAGGCTGCACGGTAATATTTACCAACTCTTTCGGACACATGGACTTTACAGAAAAAGCTGCACAGGCACATCCGGACATAAAGTTCTACCACTGCGCCGGCTATAAGAGCGGTCCGAATTTCAGCAATTACTTCGGAGCCATGGAAGAGGCAAGATACCTTGCAGGTATAGTTGCGGGCCTCAGGACACAGAACAATACCCTTGGTTATGTAGCAGCTTATGAAATTCCCGAGGTTGTCAGAGGAATCAACGCATTTACTCTTGGTGCACAGTCAGTTAACCCAAAAGTAAAAGTAAAGGTTAACTGGACACATACCTGGTATGATCCCGCAAAGGAAAAGGAAGCGGCAAAGGCTTTATTGGATGCAGGCTGCGACGTACTGGCACAGCATCAGGATACAACAGCAACACAGCAGGCAGCTGAAGAAAAAGGAGTCTGGGCTATCGGTTATGACCTGGACACAAGGAATTCAGCACCAAAAGCATATCTGACTGCACCAGTATGGCACTGGGGTAAATATTATGCTGCAGAGGTTCAGAGGATAGTAGACGGCAATTGGAAGCAGGAAAACTACTACGGCAATATGAAAGACGGGCTTGTTGACCTGGCACCTCTCACAGACAACGTAGCTCCCGGCACACAGGAAGCGGTTGACAAGGTTAAGGCACAGATCATAGACGGTTCCTTCTATGTATTCCAGGGTCCGATTAAGGATCAGACAGGCGCTGTCAGGGTACCGGAAGGCAAGTCAATGACTTTTGATGAAATAATGAGCGTTGACTGGTTTGTACAGGGTGTAGAAGGCAAGATTAAATAAGTCAGGATAGGAAATAATTATGGAAAACAACTATATTTCAATGAAGAATATAAATAAATCCTTCGGAAAGGTAGTTGCAAACAGAAATATAAACCTGGCCGTCCGCAGGGGGGAGATACATGCCCTGTTGGGAGAGAACGGTTCAGGTAAGAGCACATTGATGAACATGCTGTCAGGGGTTTATACCCCCGACAGCGGTTCTATTTTTATTAAGGGCAAAGAGGTGCAGTTTGCAGCACCAAAGGATGCGATAGAAGCAGGAATAGGAATGATCTACCAGCATTTCAAGCTGATAGATGTCATGACTGCCAAAGAGAACATAATACTGGGGCGAAAGAACAGTTTTTTGCTGAACGAAAAGACCCTTTCAGACAAGATCAGGGATATGTCGGCCCGCTTCGGCCTGGATATTGACCCTGACAAAAAGGTTTACAACATGTCAGTGGGTGAAAAGCAGACCCTGGAAATACTGAAGGTGCTGTACAGAGGTGCTGAGATACTGATATTGGATGAACCTACGGCGGTATTGACACCTCAGGAAACAGAAAAGCTTTTCAAGATTATGAGGAAGATGAAGGAAGAAGGCTGCGCCGTAATCTTTATAACTCACAAATTGAATGAGGTTATGGAGGTGGCAGACCGCATAACTGTCCTGCGCAAGGGTGAAACAGTAATGACGGTTGACAAGGCGGATACCAACCCCAAGCACCTGACCGAGCTGATGATGGGATGCCCTGCTGACCTGTCAATAAAGAGGATAGAAACTGAGAAAAACAATGTGGCTATGGAAGTAAGGAATTTAAGCGCTGTAAATTCAGAAGGCATCAAAGTGCTTAAAGGGATGAGCTTCGATATATACTCCGGTGAGATTCTGGGTGTTGCGGGAATTGCAGGCAGCGGGCAGAAGGAATTGTGTGAAGCTATTGCAGGCTTGCATCCCGTGAAGCAAGGGGAGATTATTTTCAATGGAGAAAACCTTGTAGGCAAATCACCTGCAGAGATAATAACCAAGGGGGTCAGCCTGAGCTTTATTCCTGAGGACAGATTGGGAATGGGACTGGTTGCCTCAATGGATATCGTAAATAATGTAGTGCTTAAGCTGTATCAAAAACAGAAGGGCATTTTCATAAACAGAAAGCCGGCAGAACAAAAGTCCATGGAGATTATAGAAAGGCTCAGCATTCAGACTCCGGGAATCAAGCATCCGGTACGCATGCTCTCTGGAGGAAATATCCAAAAGGTATTATTGGGAAGAGAGCTGGACTCCCGGCCGCAGGTTCTGATAACGGCATATCCTGTAAGGGGGCTTGATGTAAACTCCTGCTACACCATATATGACCTTCTCAATGAGGAAAAGCAGAAGGGTGTTGCAATTTTGTACATCGGGGAAGACCTGGATGTCTTACTGGAGCTTTGCGACAGGATCATGGTCATATGTGCCGGTGAAATAACCGGAATAGTTGATGCAAGATATACAACAAAAGAACAAATCGGCCTGATGATGACAGGGACGGTAAATCTGATGAAAGAGGGGGAAAAGAGCGAGCATGATAATGCCAATTACTATACGAGCCATTAAGAAAAGCGAGCCCAGCAGGATGAAAGCTGCTTCCATCAGAATAGGCGCTATTATCCTGGCTCTTGTGGCCTCTTCACTTTTTATACTGCTGTTGAGCCTTAATCCTGCCGACGTTTATTTAAAAATGATTCAGGGCGCATTCGGTACAGCCTACAGGATAAAAGAAACCATAGTAAAAGCGATACCTCTGGTAATTACCTCCCTTGGAATTGCGATAGCATTTAAAATGCAGTTCTGGAATATAGGAGGGGAAGGACAGATTGCAATAGGTGCTTTCGCAGCCAGTTATTTTGCATTATATATGAATGATATGCCAATGCCTCTGATGCTTACGGTAATGATAATTGCAGGAGTGCTGGCAGGAGGAATCTGGGCGTTGATACCGGCATTTTTCAAGGCGCAATGGGGAACCAATGAGACTATAGTTACACTGATGATGAACTATATAGGGCTTAAATGGGTCATGTTTCTGCAGTACGGGCCCTGGAGGGATCCAAAGTCCCTGGGATTTCCCAAAATAGCCAATTTTCCCCAAAACGCGGTTCTTCCCAAGCTGCTGGGGGTACATGTGGGCTGGGTGATTGCGCTTATACTGGTAGCAGCTGTCTATATATTCATCAACCATACAAAAAAGGGTTATGAAATTGCCGTAATCGGTGAGAGCATGAATACGGCACGTTATGCAGGCATTAATATCAAAAAGACGATATTGATAGCCATAATGCTGAGCGGCGGCCTCTGCGGCCTGGTCGGAATGATTCAAGCCTCAGCCGTCAACGGTACATTGTCAGTTGAAATAACCGGCGGTGTAGGTTATACCGCAATTATAACAGCTTGGCTGGCAGCTTTAAGTGCACCGCTTATATTGATAGTATCCATTCTTTTTGCTGCTCTTCTGGAGGGGGGCTCATATATACAGACTGTTTTCGGTATACCCCAGGCAGCGGCAGAAATACTTCAAGGAATAATTTTATTCTTTGTATTGGGCAGTGAATTCTTTGTACGTTATAAGTTCGTAATTGTAAAAAAGCATTCGGCCATTGCGGGAAAGGAGGCTGATTGATTATGGAAGCTGTTATATCCTTTCTTCATGCGGCCATTGTCGCAGGTACACCCCTTTTATTTGCTACACTGGGAGAAATCATAACAGAACGTTCGGGGAATCTGAACCTTGGAGTTGAAGGCATGATGCTTATGGGTGCCGTTATCGGCTTCATGGTTGGCCTAACCACCGAAAGCACTTCATTGGCTTTATTAGCAGCAATGATTGCAGGGGCGGGAGGCGCATTGATTTTCGCTTTCCTGACAATCACCCTGAGGGCAAATCAGGTTGTATCCGGTTTGACACTTACGATATTCGGCTCAGGCTTTGCGGATTTTGTGGGTCAGGACCTGGTAGGCCAGATAGCACCTGAAAGCTTGAGGTTGTTTTTCAGGCCGTACACCATCCCGCTGCTTGGCGATATTCCATTTATAGGGCCTGTGCTCTTCAGGCAGGATGCCTTTGTATACCTTGGCTATGCGGCATCTATACTGCTGGGGCTTTACCTGTATAAGACCAGTACAGGGATGAACCTGAGGGCGGTGGGAGAGAACCCGGGAGCAGCAGATGCTGCAGGAATAAATGTAACCTTGTACAAGTATCTGCATACTTTATTGGGCGGAGCACTCTGCGGCCTGGGAGGAGCATACCTGTCACTTGTTTATGTACCCGCCCTGCAGGAGGGTGTTACGGCAGGCAGAGGCTGGATCGCCGTTGCATTGGTCATATTTGCCACATGGAATCCATATAAGGCGCTCTTTGGGGCTTATCTGTTCGGCGGATTGGATATCATCGGTTTCAGAATACAAAACCTGGGTATCAATGTATCCCAGTATTTCATAGACATGCTGCCGTACCTGGTGACAATTACCGTGCTTGTGGTGGTATCCATGCGGAAGTCAAGGGAAAAGGCAGGGCCAAAGGCATGCGGGATTCCATATTTCAGGGAAGAACGCTGAAAGGAACAATTTACATATACAGCATCTCATTCTATATACGAACGGGGTGCTGTTTATTTTTTGGAAATAAAATATTCTTGCAAAATTATAATAAAAATGCAACTATATTAATGTATATACCGGTCTTTTCCGACAAATCTAATAGTATATGCGGTAAAATATGTAAAAGGGAGTGCAGCTGCAATGGGCGGATTATTTGGTGTTGTTTCAAGAGAAGATTGTGTGATGGATGTATATTTCGGCACCGATTACCATTCACATTTGGGAACCTGCAGGGGAGGAATGGCAATCTGGGGCGGAAGCTGCTTCAATAGATCGATTCATAATATAGAAAGTACGCAGTTTAGAGCAAAATTTGAGGCCGAGCTGTCAAAAAAAAGCGGCAATATGGGTATAGGCTGCATAAGCGATACCGACCCTCAGCCTTTGACAGTGAGATCACATCTGGGTCAGTATGCCATAAGTACTGTAGGAAGAATCAATAATTTGGATGAAATTGCGGAAAAAGCATTCTCAAACCGAAATATTCATTTTCTGGAAACGAATAAGGGGGTAATAAGTCCTACAGAGCTTGTGTCTGTTATCATTGATCATGAAAACTCCTTTAAAGAGGGTTTATTAAGGGCTCAGGAATTGATTCAAGGATCCTGTTCTATTTTGCTTTTAACACCTAAAGGGATTTATGCCTCCAGGGACAGGCTTGGCAGAACTCCTTTAATGGTTGGCAGCAAAGAGGGCGCCTATTGTATTTCTTCTGAATCCTGCACCTTTGCAAATTTGGGATATAGGTCCGATTATGAACTTGGCCCGGGAGAAATAGTTTTTCTGACGCCGGAGGGGGTCGAACAGATTTCATCTCCCGGAGATAAAATGAAAATATGTGCTTTTCTTTGGGTTTATTATGGTTATCCATCCTCAACTTATGAGGGAATGAATGTTGAGGTCATGCGGTACAGAAACGGCGCAGCCATGGCTAAAAATGACAACTTGGAAATTGATATGGTTGCCGGAATACCTGATTCGGGGCTCGGACATGCCATCGGCTACTCAAACCAGTCCAAGGTACCCTACGGAAGGCCTTTTATAAAGTATACCCCAACCTGGTCAAGGAGCTTTATACCCCGGGATCAGGATATAAGAAACCTTGTTGCAAGAATGAAGCTGATGCCCATTCCTGAAATTGTGGCTGA
>JAGOLK010000120.1 GCA_017994115.1 Clostridia bacterium
ATAGGCAATTGGCTTGCCTGCTGCGATATTGTAATTTAAGTTTTGGTATGCTAAAATATCTGTGTTGTTTGTTGACTTATATAGAAAGGAGGATTATTGTTGAAGAAATTCTTAAGAGGTATAAGCTTTTATATATTGATTATCATCATAATATATATGTTTGTATTGATAATTCAGAATGCTGAACCTGCTAAAGATAAACTGTCCTATACTCAGTTGGTTACAGAAATAGAAAACGGACGTATAAAAGAAGTCACAGTATCGGATAACAACGGTATGTCTGTTGTTACAGGCAAGATTTCAAATACAAGGCGTTTTGAAGCAATTGTTCCAAGCAGTGAGTTTAATGAACTGGTTCAGGATTATATAGAGAGAGACAGGCTGGATGTTAAATATGAAATCAAGACAGCAGCGGCGGCTTGGTTTTCAATACTGCCGTCAATAGTGCTGATTGTTATATTCATAGTATTCTTCTTTGTGCTTACTCAGCAGTCCCAGGGGGGAGGCAGCAGGGTTATGTCCTTCGGAAAGAGCCGGGCAAAGCTGCATACCGAAGACAAAAAGAAAATAACCTTTGCCGATGTAGCTGGCGCAGATGAGGAAAAGGAAGAACTGGGAGAGATTGTTGACTTCCTGAAGCAGCCCAGAAGGTTTATTGAACTGGGAGCAAGAATACCGAAAGGCATTCTTCTTGTAGGGCCTCCGGGAACAGGTAAGACGTATCTTGCCAGGGCAGTTGCCGGTGAAGCGGGAGTACCGTTCTTTACCATAAGCGGTTCCGATTTTGTGGAAATGTTTGTTGGTGTCGGTGCATCCAGAGTAAGGGATCTTTTTGAACAGGCGAAAAAAAACTCA
The DNA here is from genome assembly GCA_017994115.1 of Clostridia bacterium. Taxonomy (GTDB): domain Bacteria; phylum Bacillota; class Clostridia; order Lutisporales; family Lutisporaceae; genus BRH-c25. Next base: position 856 of record JAGOLK010000120.1, read on the forward strand.
CCCTGCATAATTTTCATTGACGAAATTGATGCAGTGGGCAGACACAGAGGTGCAGGCCTTGGAGGAGGGCATGACGAAAGAGAGCAGACCTTAAACCAGCTGCTTGTTGAGATGGATGGATTCAGTGTTAATGAGGGAATTATCATCATTGCTGCGACTAACAGGCCTGATATATTGGATCCGGCGCTTCTGAGGCCGGGACGTTTTGACAGACAGATTACCGTTGGGATACCCGATGTTAAAGCAAGAGAAGAGATATTGAAGATACATGCGAGGAATAAGCCGATTTCATTGGATGTTAATATGGAAACCCTGGCCAAAGGCACTACCGGCTTTACTCCTGCAGATCTTGAAAATGTAATGAATGAAGCGGCGCTGTTGGCTGCAAGAAAAGGCAAGAAAAAGATTGAAGTAATAGACCTTGACGAGGCCACAATACGAGTGATTGCAGGGCCTGAAAAGAAGAGTAAGGTAGTCAGTGAGCATGACAAGAAGCTTACAGCCTACCATGAAGCAGGCCATGCAGTAGTACAAAAGCTGCTTCCAAATGCAGATCCTGTACATCAGATATCCATTATCCCGAGAGGAAGGGCCGGGGGTTATACAATATCTTTGCCGCAGCAGGATAAATTCTACATGTCTAAGTCTGAACTGGAAGAGCAAATAGTAAGCCTTCTTGGAGGAAGGGTTGCTGAAAAGCTTGTGCTTGACGACGTAAGTACGGGAGCAAAGAATGATATAGAGAGAGCCACCGGCATCGCAAGGAAAATGATAACCGAATACGGCATGAGCGATAGTCTTGGCCCAATGACCTTTGGATCGGAGCATGACGAGGTATTTATCGGAAAGGATCTTACAAGGACAAGGAACTACAGCGAAGAGGTGGCAGCAATAATTGACAAGGAAATAAGGAAGGTCATAGATGCTGCTTATCATAAGACGGAAACACTCTTAAAAGAAAATATCAGCAAGCTTCATGGAGTTGCCCAGGCTCTCCTGGAGAGAGAAAAGCTTGATCAAGCTGAATTTGAAGAAGTGTTTGCCAGCGCATAGAATATTAAAGCTTAGCCTTCTAAGGGCTAGGCTTTAAATTTTGGCACAAGCTAAATAATATAGGAGTGTGATCATATTGGATAATAATCTTAAGATCGGAATAACAGCCCAAGTGGGAAAAACCGTTAGTGTAGATGATACCGCAGTTAAATTCGGAAGCGGAGGAGTCAGGGTTTTTGCAACCCCTATGATGGTAGCATTAATGGAAAACGCGGCACTTAATGCAGTGGATCCGCACTTGGGAGAAGACTCTGCCACTGTAGGACTCAGTTTGAATGTGAAACATCTGGCTGCAACCCCTGTTGGCATGAAAGTCACTGCCGCCGCTGAACTCATTGGCATAGAAGGCAAGAAGCTGACCTTCAAGGTTGAAGCCTATGACGAGCAGGAAAAAATCGGGGAAGGCATCCATGAAAGGTATATAATCAAGCTTTCTAAATTTCTTGAAAGAGCCGCTCAAAAAACTTCAAAAGTGCTTTAATACATAAGCAGATGCTTTAACCGGTCTTGTAATGATAAGGCTTTTTCACAGCATGTACACTGTCTATTTTTTAACAAAGAATTTCTTAAAAATTATCTAAAAATACTACACAATTTAATAAATAATATGGTAATATTAATAAAGAAGGAAAACTTGCAAAATGATAATATAATGAATTTTTTATTTCACAATATGATATTGACCGACAGGCTGCAATATCCTTTGTTGATATTTTCCATCGGATATGCTCAAATAATAAAAGGAGGATAAATATGTTCAATAAGGAGAAGCTGGAACAGCTGAAAAAGGCCCACGAAGAGTGGGAAAACACTGTCACAAAAGCAGTTGCCAAACGGCCTGAAAGGAAGAAGGAATTTGAGACGTCTTCAGGCATTGCGGTAAAGAGGGCTTATACACCTGCAGACATAGAAAACCTGGATTATGACAGGGATTTGTCAAATCCCGGGGAATATCCCTATACAAGAGGAGTACAGCCTACCATGTACAGGGGAAAGTTTTGGACCATGAGACAGTATGCAGGCTTTGCAACTGCAGAGGAATCCAACAAGAGGTATAAATATCTTTTGGAGCAGGGACAGACAGGACTTAGTGTGGCTTTTGACCTCCCGACACAGATAGGTTTTGATTCCGACCATGCGCTTTCTGAAGGTG
>JAGOLK010000049.1:0-9420 GCA_017994115.1 Clostridia bacterium
CTAGGAAAAATTAGTAGTTTTCAGAATGGTTGATATAGGGTATAATTAACCTTGACTAAAAACAAGTAGGGGAGCGATGTAAATTGTTTAATAAAAAATGCAGGCTGCTTCTGGTATCTTTGGCACTTGTATTGCTGACAGTATTTCCGACTGCCTGCAATATGGTCAGAGTAAATCCCGAAGTTGATAATAAAACTGTAGTTGCAAAGGTTTCCGGTAAAGAAATTTTAAAAGAAGAATTTAATAAAATGTTTGATATATTCAAGACACAGTACGAGCAGCAGTTTGGTACGGAAGTATGGGACCAGGAGGTTGAAGGAAGGAAGTTCGGCGATGTTGCCAGGGAAAAGCTTCTGGAGATGCTGATTGATGAAAAGCTTCAGATGGAAAAAGCTGCGGAGCTTGGGATTACCGTTACCGATGACGAAGTGAACGCAGAAATTGAAAATGCCAGAAAATACTTCGATACAGAGGAAAAGTTCAATGAATTTCTGAAGGGGCAGGGTATTGATCTTGAATACTTCAAGGGATCGGTAAAAAAGGAGCTTACCATAAATAAGCTTGTTGATAAGCTTACTGAGAATATAACAGTTACTGAGGAAGAGTTAAAGAATTATTATGATACCCATCAGGATGAATTCATGAGCGTCAAGGCAAGCCATATACTGCTGGATACCAAGGAAGAAGCCGAGAAAATGCTTACAAGAGTAAAAGCCGGGGAGAATTTTGCCGAGCTGGCCAAACAGTTTTCAAAGGATCCCAGTGCAAAGGAAAACAGCGGAGATCTTGATTACTTCAGGCACGGAGATATGGTGGAGCCTTTTGAGAAAGCGGCCTTTGCACTAAAGCCCGGGGAAATCAGTGAAATCGTTCAAACTGACTTTGGTTTTCACATTATAAAAGTTGAGGACAGTAAGCGGGACAAATTTGAGGATGTAAAAGAAATGCTTAAGGGTAAACTGCTTTATGAGAAGAAGGGTTCGGAATATGAGAAGCTTCTTGAAGAAATGAGAAAGAATGCAGAGATTGAGAAGTTCACCAAAAATTTAAAATAACGAGGCAAAAAGATGTGAAATTGATCCTGCCTCGTTGAAACGCTCGGGTAGGTTTTTGCAAGTGTGCAAAAACCCTCATTGAAATCTTGTTATAAATTTGAAAAATGCGGTCGCAAGACTGCTTTTTTTCTTATTATCTATAATTTACAAAATTGTGTATAAAAAATTGTAGTTGGTAAAATAATAACCATTACAAACAATTATGTAAATTTGAAAAGGAGGTTTTAAGTTGAAAGCAACCGGAATTGTAAGAAGGATAGATGACCTTGGAAGAGTTGTAATACCAAAAGAGATAAGGAGAACTTTGCGTATAAGAGAAGGGGACCCTTTGGAGATATTTACAGATAGGGAAGGTGAAGTAATACTTAAGAAATATTCCCCCATAGGAGAACTCAGTGACTTCGCAAAAGAATATGTAGAGTCTCTTCACAGTTCCATGGAGCATATAACATGCATAGCCGACAGAGATACCATTATTGCCGTTGCGGGAGCGCCGAAGAAAGAGCTGCTGGATAAGAGGGTAAGCCCTTCTTTGGAAAGGATAATGGAAGACAAGACAACAGTTGTTTTAAGCCTGACCGGAGAAAACAAAATGATCAACATATCTGCTGATGAAGAGGGTACCCCCAAGTATACCGCCGGAGTTGTAGCGCCGATCATAACCCAGGGTGATTCTATAGGCGCAGTTTTGTTACTTTCTAAAGATCCAAACACACAAATGGGAGAACTGGAGGTAAAATTGTCGGAGACGGCAGCCAGCTTCCTTGGCAAGCAAATGGAGCAGTGATGAAGGTTGAACTAAAGTAGTAGTCTGAGAGGCTGCTACTTTTTTGTTCTATAATACTTGTTTTTTGGCTATATTAGCAATATAAATACTTTTGTTAGTTTTGCACAGATATGTTAGAATAATTATGCCAAGTTTTTTTGGGAGGTCAAAAATGGGGTTTCATAAGCAATCATTCATAAAAGGTGCTGCAATTCTTGCAGCTGCAGGTATAATATCAAAGGCACTGGGTGCCATATACAGAATACCTTTAGGCAGGATAATAGGCTCTGAGGGAATGGCGTACTATCAGACTGCATACGACCTTTATATAATGATGCTGACAATTTCAGCATATTCCATACCTATAGCTATATCCAAATTGGTATCGGAGAAAATAGAGGTAGGAAGGCGGGATGAAGCACACAAGACATTTAAAGTTGCACTTTCGCTAATAGCCTTCTTAGGTATAACATTATCTGCGATATTGTTTTTCAACGCCAGGGGCTTTGCGGCAATGGTGAAGAACCCGGGAGCGTACGTAGCCGTTCTTTGTGTTGCCCCGGCAATATTTACAGTAGCACTGAGCGGAGCTTTCAGGGGATACTTTCAGGGTATGCAGAATATGACTCCCAGCGGATTATCACAGGTGACAGAACAAATTGCCCGTGTTGCTTTCGGTTTCATATTGGCAATAACATTCTTGCCTGTGGGATATGAGGCTGCGGCAGGAGGAGCAGTATTTGGCACTACCATTGGAGGGCTCGTCAGTTTTCTCACTCTTATTTACATATACAGAATGAAAAGAGGCGAGATAAAGGCTGGGATAAGGGCTGACAGTCAGCCGAAGAAAGAGTCCGCCTTAAGCATCATAAAGAAAATAGTGGTATTCTCCATACCAATTACTATTGGCGGCAGCATAATGCCTGTAATGAATGTTATTGACACTTTTATTGTAATGGATAGGCTTCAGGCCGCGGGTTTTTCCCATGAGACTGCAACCAGCCTGCTTGGACAGCTTAAGGGTATGGCAGGGGCTTTTATTAATCTGCCTCAGGTATTTACCATAGCTTTAGCCGCAAGCCTGGTTCCTGCGATATCGGAGTCAATAGCAAAAAACGATTTTGGCGGCGCTTCCAGGAAGTCAGAACTGGCAATCCGTCTTAGTCTGCTAATCGGGCTGCCTGCTGCTTTCGGGCTTTTTATACTTGCAGATCCGATAATGAAGCTTATGTATCCGGCAGAACCGGCATCTTTGGGAATGGTACTTCGTTATCTTTCTACGGCAGTTATATTTTTGACCCTTGTCCAGACTATGACAGGAATACTTCAGGGTATGGGGAAGGAAAGAATACCTGTAATAAGCCTGATAGTAGGGGCTGTGGCGAAATTTGCAGTAAGTTATACCTTGACATCAGTACCCTTCATAAACATAAGAGGTGCGGCAATAGGTACAGTTGCAGGATATGCCGTATCGGCCTTCCTTAACCTGACTGCAATAGTAAAACATCAAAAATCAAATATGAGAATAACCAAAATAGTCGTGAAGCCTGTAATAGCTACCGGTGCTATGATGGCTGCGGCATATTTGAGTTATAGGCTGATTTTCGGCGCAATAGGGAGGAATTCTGTGGCAACGCTGATAAGTGTGGCGTTTGCTGCATTGGTATATGGGGTTGTACTGATACTCATAAAGGGAATAGCAACGGAAGAACTGGAAATGGCTCCGGGGGGCAAAAGGCTTTCAAGCATATTGAAGAAAAAAGGATTGCTTTAAACTAAAGATAGGGAGAAATACGGTATATGAAAGAGATAACAATTGTAGGGCTTGGACCGGGCGATTATAAACAGCTTAGCCTGGAAGCCCTCGAAATAATGAAAAATGCTGGTACATTGGTCTTTAGGACAGAAAAACACCCTGTTGCAGAGCGTATTAGAGAATCAGGCATTAGCTTTACATGCTGCGATGATATATATGACAGCTGTGAATCCTTTGATGAGACTTATGAGCAGATAAGCCGGCGCATATTAGACTTGTGCCGTGAAAAGGGCCAAGTAGTATATGCCGTGCCGGGACATCCCCTGGTGGCGGAAAAAAGTGTCGAACTAATCCTGGCCGGTGCCGGGAAGGACATTAAAGTAAATATAGTTCCTGCATTGAGCTTCATTGATGTAATATTAAGCTCCCTGAAAATAGATCCCATATACGGTTTGAAAATCATTGACGGGTTGAGCATCAAAACCCAGAAGCCCGACAAGAGATGCGGCAATATTATAACCCAGGTATATGACAAGCTGGTTGCTTCAGAAGTAAAGCTGGCGCTGATGGATTATTACACAGACGATTTTGAAATATATATAATAAGGGCAGCCGGAGTGGAAGGACAGGAGCGCATTGCCAGCATACCGCTTTATGAGCTGGACAGGATAGAATGGATGGATTATCTTACAAGCATCTATGTTCCTCCCGCATTGGATTCGGGAGCAAGATACAAAAGCTTTGAGGATTTGGTGGAGCTTATGGAAAACTTGAGAGGCGAGAATGGCTGCCCCTGGGATAAGGAGCAGACAAGGGAGTCCTTAAAGCCGTACCTCCTCGAAGAAACCTATGAGGTTCTGGATGCCATTGAAAGGGACGATCTTGAACTCATAGTTGAAGAACTTGGGGATTTGCTGCTGCAGGTTGTATTTCACTCACAAATAGCCAAAGAGGATGGAGAGTTTGATATAAACGAAGTAATAACCAACATAGTAAATAAGCTGATAATAAGACATCCTCACGTGTTTGGAGATATAAAAGCTACCAGTGAAAGCGGAGCGTTAAAGAGTTGGGAAGCATCAAAACGCAAGTATAAGGGCATAGACACATATACAAAGACTCTTGAAGACATACCTGAAATACTGCCGGCATTGATGAGATCGTACAAGGTTCAGCAGAAAGCGGCATTGGCAGGCTTTGACTGGGATGAAGTAGAAGAAGCATTTTCAAAGGTTTATGAGGAGGCAGAAGAGTTAAAGGAAGTATATAAAACAGGAGAAAAGGCCATAATAGAGGAAGAAATAGGGGATTTGCTGTTCTCGGTTGTTAATGTATCAAGATTCTTAAAGGTTCAGCCTGAGCTTGCCCTAAGAAGCACAACGGAAAAATTTATCCAAAGGTTCAAATATATTGAAGAAACAGCCTTGCAATCCGGCAGAAAACTTGATAAAATGAGTTTGCAGGAGATGGATATGCTGTGGAACGAAGCAAAACAGCAAGTTTTAGCAAAAAAAGATGAAAAAAAATGAAAAAAAAGAAGGATTTTCGGGAATGAGGTAGAATATCCATAAACAGTAAATATTTCCTACAAAATAAAAAATGGAGGGAAAATGATGAATAAATCAGATCTTATCAGCAAAATGGCCGAAAAAAGTGCTATGACAAAGAAAGATTCCGAAAAGGCTCTTAAGGCACTCGTTGAGAGTGTTGAAGAAGCACTTGCAAAAGGTGATAAAGTTCAGTTAGTAGGCTTTGGAACTTTTGAAGTTAAAGCAAGAAAGGCTAGAGTAGGCAGAAATCCAAGAACCAGAGAAGAGATCAAAATACCAGCATCAAAAGCTCCGATATTCAAAGCTGGCAAGGATCTTAAGGATCTCGTAAATAAGAAAAAATAAGTACATATTTTAGAAAAATCAGGCCGGACGGGCCTGATTTTTCATTTTCCATACTGTTTCCATACTATAAAGAGGATGTGATTTGATTGAGGCTTGATAAATACTTAAAGAATTCCAGGCTGATAAAAAGAAGGACGGTAGCCAAGGAGGCCTGTGAAGGTGAAAAAGTCTATCTGAATGGCAAACAGGCAAAGCCAAGTGCTGAAGTGAAGGTGGGAGACATAATAGAGATTGTCTTCGGAGAAAAAAGAATAAAGGCAGAGATTACAGACATATCGGATAATGTATCAAAAGCTTCAGCAAGAGAGATGTATAAGCTTATATAAGAAGTGCGTCTAGGGGCGCACTTCTTATTCATAAATACACCCTCCATGCATATAAATACTAGTAAGCAATATACCACCAGTGGGGGGATTTTTATGGAAGAAAAGAAGCTCATTAAGTCGAAACCTCACAGTATAACGATTGAAGGGCGAGAAAGACTTATTATCAACGGAGTCAGGGATGTAGCCAGTTTTAATGAAAATGAAGTTTCATTGGAAACGGAGGCCGGGGGCCTTATTATAAGAGGAACTGATTTGCATATTAACAGGCTCAACGTTGATGATGGCAATCTATTTATTGAAGGTTACATAATTTCTTGCGTATATAACGATAAAATCGATATCAAAAAAACCGGCAATTTCTTAAGCAATATTTTTAAATGAGGATGAATATGAAGAATAATGCGACACAGTTATAAGTCTGCATAACCAGGCAAGAGCTTGTATAGTATAGCAGGGCACACTTTTATGATTTTGGCAACAGGCCTCTGATATGGCTTTGGTAAAAAGTTCGTGAAGCCGGCATGGAGGCCGGCTTAGGTGTCTCGGGTCATGGAGGACCTTTTGACACCGGCAGAACTTTTCCAAAGGCATATCAGTAGTCCTGTCAAAATCATAATCCGTGTGCCTCGATATACTATACTGTCTCTTGCGGAGGGTTATGCAAACTTCAGATATGTCGCATTATTCGTATATTGTTCATATATGAAAGCAAGTAACTGAGGAGGTCATTCAGTGGAAACCGTTCAATTCCAGAGCTATGTATTTTTATATTCGTTATATGGCGGAATAATCATAGGAGTTCTATATGATATTTACAGGGTTATAAGAGGAAGAAAAAAAACTGAAAGACTGATTACCTCCTTATGGGACATACTGTTTCTTTTCTCAGTATTCGCAGTTGTAATATGGGCGATTTTCTCCAGCAGCTATGGAGAAATAAGAAGTTATGTACTTATTGGATTTCTGGTCGGGTTCTATTTGTATGAAAAACTCCTTGGGAGGATAGCATCAGGGCTGTTTCATTTATTATATAAGAGTATCAGCAGTTTTTTTATGAAAACCAACAGTATCCTGGCCCTGCCCTTAAAGCTGGCCTATTCATTTGCAAAGAGGTGCTGCTGCAGCTTGATACGTATCTTGGGAAAGAAAAAAATCAGATTAAGAAAAGTATGCGGATTGCCGAAACAAGTAATATATGACTCAAAAAAGTACTATAAGCTTATAGTGAAAAGAAAAGAGAGAAAAGATAACAGTAATAAAGGATTTTCCTGACCACCGTCGAATATTAATAATGCTGAATATGCCGTGAAAAAGATTTATCATTGCAAAATCAGTTGAAGCGTTTGATTTTTACTTAGAAATTAAAGTAATATGTGAAAAAGTTGTACATACTATATTAGTAAAGGTTTGAGGCGATGCGGATGAAAAAGCGGAAGCTTAGGCTTAAGAATATATTCATGATTGCTTTTATAGTTTATGCTGCCATTACAATAGTCAATCAGCAGCTTACAATTTATGACCTAAGAAAGGCAGAGCAAAATGAAATCTCTAAAATAGAAGCTGTCAGAAATGACAACGACAGGCTGATGGAAATGATTAATAATGCAACTTCTGTTGAGTATATAGAAAAAATGGCCAGGGAGCAATTGGGCTTGGTTAAACCGGGAGAAAAGGTCTATATAGACCAATCCTCCGATAAGAAAGAATGATCCTATTCTGAGTCAGCGTACCTTGGCTGATAGAAATATACAGAACAGGGAGAATCAGGCACAATATTGACAGCAGAAGGGTTTTAATATATTATATCCATAGCAGTTCTATTGTTATTGAGGGAGGAGTATTTTTCGTATGCCTATAGAGGAAGGTAAGGTAGTTGAAGGTATTGTTTCAAGCATTACAAGCTTTGGAGCCTTTGTTCAGCTGCCGGAGGGTAAAATGGGTCTGGTCCATATATCAGAAATTGCAGATACTTATGTTAAGGACATAAAACACTTTATCAAAGAAAAAGATAAGGTAAAAGTTAAAGTACTTTCCGTTGAAAAAAACGGAAAGATAAATCTTTCAATAAAACAGGCACAGGAAATTAAAAAGACTAACAGACCTATTGAAATAGACTGGGAGCAGGAAGCAAGGAAAAATCAGGGTATTTCATTTGAAGACCGGCTTTCGAAGTTCCTGAAGGAAAGCGATGAAAAACTTCAACAGCTTAAAAAAAATACTGACTCAAAACGTAATGGCGGGTACAGGAAAAGCGATGGGCTGCAAAAAGGATAATCAACTTAACAATAGGGCTTAATGCAAACTGCAATTATTTAATCATATATAATAATAAGCGTAAATAACTGCCAGCAAGTCTGGCAGTTTCTTGTTTATAAATTTGGCAAGAACGGAATAATAAAAGGAGAAACAAATGAAAAGAATAGCGGTTATCGATATTGGTACAAACTCAATGAGATTGATGCTTTGCAAAATTGAAGGCAATTTCATTGCAAATAAGGAAAAGGAAATCATGATTACCAGAATAGGCAAGGATGTTTCAAAGACAGGGATGATTACGGAAAAATCCTTTGCAAGAAATATTGATGCTCTGAAATATTTTAAGAATAAAGCTAACAGATACGGCGCTGAAGAGGTATACGCAATAGCAACCAGTGCTGTTCGCGACGCGTTGAACGGAGGAGCTTTTGTCGCCGATGCCAAAAGTCAGGCAGGAGTTGATGTTATGATAATAAGCGGTGACGAAGAGGCAGAGCTTGGACTCAGAGGAGTAATGAGTGAAATTCAGAACCCGCGGGAAACTGTGCTGGTAATAGACATTGGCGGAGGAAGCACTGAGCTGGTACTTGGCAGCAAGGAAAAGACAGACTATAAAGTCAGTATTCCCGCAGGAGCGGTTAGGATGACGGAGCAGTTTATTACCGGCAATCCTATCAGAAATGAAGATGTTGAAAATATGAAAAACAGGCTTAATGAGCTTTTTAAAGAGCCCTTGGAGCATCTTGGCAAAACAAGAATAGATCGGGTAGTTGCTATAGGCGGCACTGCTACTACAATAGCAGCAATGTTTTATAATATGAGCATATATGATCCGGAAACAGTACATAATACGATTATAAATTCTGAATATATAGGGAGCATATTTAATAAGCTTAAGGACATGTCTGTTGAGGAGCGGTGGAATGTTAAGGGGCTTCAAAAGGAAAGAGCGGATGTGATGCCCTCCGGCATATTTATATTGCAGCATATTATCGAAGGACTGAAAAGAGACAGCCTGGTCGTCAGCGAAAATGACAATCTCGAAGGAATTATTGAAAAGTATGTATTGAGAAAATAAGCCGGCTGAGAAACGGCAAAAAGGTGATATGTCAATAATTAGGTATTGACGTTTAAAGTCAAAGACGATATAATAATACTTGCCGTTAAATCACGGTATCGATATTGGGCAGTTAAGCCGAAGTGGCGGAACTGGCAGACGCACAGGACTTAAAATCCTGCGGTCCTTAAAGACCGTACCGGTTCGATTCCGGTCTTCGGCACCACAAACGTCGCGGGGTAGAGCAGTTGGTAGCTCGTCGGGCTCATAACCCGGAGGTCGTGGGTTCAAGTCCCTCCCCCGCAACCA
>JAGOLK010000049.1:9520-13888 GCA_017994115.1 Clostridia bacterium
GTAGGAACAGAGATATATATTGCGGGTTTTTCAGTAAAAAACATTGCCGTCATTTTCATTATCATGATTTTTGCTTATCTTGGCAATGTCGGAACCGGTGCGGCAGTGGGAATCATCATGGGAATAGTGCAGGCATTGTCAGGTTCTATCCTCCCTTCCGCCATAGGTGTCTACGGCCTTTGTGCGATGATGTGCGGAATATTGAAGAATCTCGGCAGGTATGGCTGCCCCCTGGGCTTCATTATAAGCAATGCACTGATGACCTTTTATATAAACGGCTCAACAGAAGTATTGATAAGGTTTTATGAAATATTGATTGCTTCCTTGCTGTTTGTCTGTATTCCCCAAAACTACATGAAAAAGCTGTCAGGATACAAACTGTCCATTGCAGGAGAGTATCTCAAAGAAAGGTCTTACAGCATGAGGATAAAGGAGAATACCATAGAAAGGCTCTCTGAGCTTGCGGGAGTGTATAAATCACTGGCTGATACATTGAAGGATACAGCACAGGACAGAAGCTATTTTTCCCATACCGACGCTGCACAGATAATAGACCAGGTAGTCGGGAAGACATGCTCAGACTGCGGAGTGGCAGGCAGCTGCTGGAAGAGGGACTTTTACAATAGCTATCAGTATCTTTTCAATTTGCTGACTACTATTGAAAACGGGGGTAAGCCCAAAAAGGACGGCTGCTATAAAGATTTCAAGGAACGATGCCTGAAGCCGGAGGAAATAATTGAAAACCTTAAATATTACTATGATATGTACAGAAACGGGCTTGGCTGGAAGAAAAAAATAAATGAAAGCAGATTGCTTGTAAGTGATCAGCTGAAGGAGGTATCCGCAGTGGTATCCGACCTGGCTTTAAGGATAGATATGGATGTTGATTTTGACAGGGATATGGAGGAACTGATTATGGTAGGATTGGACAATGATGCGGTGAGGGTAAAAGATGTGATAGTGGCAAAAACGGGAAACACAATGGATGTAGATATTAGAGTAGACAGCTGCGGAGGGAAGCGGGAATGCATCAAGAACATCATTCCGATTGTAAACAGAATAACCGGAAAGAAATTCAACAAAAGGGACATGACCTGCGATATGATACACGGCAGCATATGCAGCATTAAGCTGAAAGAAGCACATCGGTATCAAATAGCTACGGGTATTGCGAGGATGAATAAGTCGGGAGCTATTTCCGGAGACAATTATTCATTTATAGAACTGAAGGACGGCAAATTCATGCTTGCCCTGAGCGACGGCATGGGGACGGGACCAAAAGCCGCACTGGAAAGCAATACAACAATAACCCTTCTTGAGAAGTTCCTTTATGCGGGCTTTGACAAGGATGTGGCTTTGAAGGCCATCAATTCGCTGATGCTTCTGAAGTCCAATGATGAAACATATTCGACTGTGGACATGACAGTAATTAACCAGTACAACGGAGAGGTGGAATTCATCAAGGTAGGTGCTGTATCTACATTCATAAAGAATGAAGAGGGAGTGCAGATTATTAAGACTGGTACATTGCCGGTCGGAATACTGAGCAGAATTGATGTGGAGCTTGTCAGGAACAAGCTTAAGGATGGTGACTTTGTGGTAATGGTTACAGACGGAGTATTGGACTGCAACAGGGAAATTGTTGATAAGGAAAAGTGGCTGGCAGAATTGATAAGGGATGTGGAAACCAGGAATCCCCAGAGGCTGGCGGAGGAAATACTCCAAAGCTGCCTGCAGGCAAATGGCGGAGAGGCTCCCGATGATATGACTGTAATTGCAGCAAAGGTGTGGGAGGCAATGTAAAGCATTTCTATGTATAACAGCATCCTTTTTTGGCAAAATAATGAATATACTTAGTTGTAGGATTCGTACATTTGCAGGAAAGGGAAGTTTTTATGGATGCGTGGATTGACAGCGGTGAAATCAAACAGATAATTATTGTAACAGACGGTAAATCCGGTTCGGGAATCAGCCTTATTGAAGCTGCAAAGGAAGTATATGATAAAGGTATTGTCGTAAGCGCAATAGGTATTGTTGACCCTGAGGCCGGCAGTGAAAGGGAAGCGGAAGAGACAAAGAAGATTGCAGAGGCAGGGGGAGGGCTATGGTATTATTCGAAGGCAGAAGATTTGAAATATGCCGTAAAGGAGATCGCCATTGATACATCCGTAAAAACAATAGAACGGATTGTAGACCGGCAGCTTAAGGTAATTATCGGAGAGGGGATCCCGGATCTGGAGCCCGAATCAAGAACGAAGATAATGAATTTTATTAAGAAATACGGGGGAAACATCAACCTGAAATGCATTGTTGTTATCGATGCCGTCAGAAGCATTAAAGGCAGTTTTTCCATTGTGGAGAAAAGTGCAGCAGGACTGCTTGAGAGTATTCGGATAAGGAAAGGCAGCAGCAGTATTGCAGTAATAGATTGTTCGGGTGAAACTGCCGGAATGCATAACACCATATGTGAATTTGCCGGCGACATAAGCCTATTGAATCAGAATCCGGAACTAATATGCCGCAGTGGTGGCGGGCAGGCGGGAGCTGCAATACTAAAAGCTTGCGAACTTATGAATCAGTATTATGAAGTATACAATGCATAGTACCCTGTGCTATTGAAATCTGAGGAGGTGTCGAAACTGCTTGACAAGCAGTTAGCGATACCCCTTTTTACATATGAAGAATAATGCGACACAACTATAAGTCCGCATAACCAAGCAAGAGCTTGTATAGTATAGCAGGGCACACTTTTATGCATTTTGCTAACAGGCCTCTGATATGGCTTTGGTAAAAAGTTCGTGAAGCCGGTAGGAGGCCGGCTTAGGTGTCTCGGGTCATGGAGGACCTTTTGACACCGGTAGAACTTTTCCAAGGGCATATCAGTATAGGCCTGTCAAAATCATAATCCGTGTGCCTCGATATACTATACTGTCTCTTGCGGAGGGTTATGCAAACTTCAGATATGTCGCATTATTCGTATATTATGCAACAGCTCATACTAGTTTTTGCTTTTAAATATTGTGGCTGTATGGTAGCATTACTATATAAACATATTGAGGGTGGATTTATGACAGACTTTATTGAAAATGTCAGAAAGACAATCGCAAAATATGATATGGTGAAGCCCGGAGACAAAATTGTAATCGGTGTATCAGGAGGCCCGGACTCACTATGCTTGCTCCATGTGCTGAAGGGGCTGTGCAGGGAATACGGCTGCAGCATTTTTGCAGCGCATCTGAACCATAAGTTCAGGGGAAAGGCTGCAGACAGCGATGCAGAATTCGTAGAAAAAATCTGCAGGGAATGGGATATCCCGGTATTTATTGAGGTTTTTGACGTGCCGGCATATATAAAGGAAACCGGGCTTTCTCCAGAGGAAGCGGGCAGGGAGATCAGATACAGGCTCTTCCGCCGGGTATGCGAAGAGGTAAGCGGTAATAAGATTGCAGTTGCGCATAATCTGAACGATCATATTGAGACGATATTGATGAGGTTCATGCGGGGAAGCGGAATAGAAGGACTAAAGGGAATCGAGGCCGTAAGGGGAAATATCATACGCCCTCTGCTTGAAACAGACAGGCTCAGCATAGAAGAATACTGTGCTTTCTTTAACTTAAATCCGAGAATTGACAAGACCAATCTGGAGTCTGTATATAACAGGAACAGGATAAGGCTTGAGCTGATTCCATATATGGAAAAGAATTTCAATCCAAATATTAAAATGGCTTTAAGCAGATTTTCCGGACTGATAAAGGATGAGAATGATTTTCTTGAGACTGAAGCAAGGGAAAAGTTCAAAGAGGTTGCAGAGGATTCCGATGACAGAGTGGTTATAGAAGCGGCGAAATTCATTGCCCTCCATAAAGCATTGCAGAGAAGGATAATCAGGCAATGTGCAGAGCGGCTTTTAAATACCTTGAATGGGTTTGAATTCAAACATTTTGAGAAAATACTGGAGATTGCACATCAATCCACAGGAGCTGCCGTGATGCTTCCCCATAAGCTTAAGGCATTCAGATCCTACGATAAGCTTGTACTGGCAAAAAATATTGAGAAGGCTGATAAAAAGTGTTATTATAAGTTAAAATATGATTATGACAATAGTATTGATACGGATAACGGCCGTATAACGGTGCAAAGGATAAAGACAAAGGAAATTGGAGAGCTTAAAGGGCAAAAAGACACTATTTACATTGATCCTTCAAAGATAAAGGAAGGGCTTGTCTTAAGATGCCGGCAGGCCGGAGACATGTTCGCTCCAATAGGGATGAAAGGAACCAAGAAGCTTAAGGAATACCTGATAGATGAGAAAGTTCCGAGAGAGAAAAGGGACAGCCTTGAGCTTATTGCAGACGGGCATGAGATTGT
>JAGOLK010000050.1 GCA_017994115.1 Clostridia bacterium
TAGTGTTTGTGGTACTTTCATTATATCACAAGAAGGGTTTTTTTGGTGCTATTTTATACTATTTTGTTGAATTTTTTACATTATTTATGAAGCATTTTTCAGTGGTTTCGGACGTTTCTCCTGTCTCGCTGAAAGCGAGACAGGAGAAACGTCCCCTTGTCTCAGGAGAAACGTCCCCTTGTCCTTCATCTTTTTTCTTTTACTTTTCCACTAATTGTTATACAATGTTGTTTAGGAGGTGAGGCCGGATTTGAGAAGGAGAATTACCATATCACTCATATTCCTCATCACATGTGCGTTTTTATCCGTGATTAATGCATATTGTGACGACAGAAGCTATTATATGAGCAACTTCAAGATAAATGCTCAGCTGGACAGTATGGGGAATATGGATATCATTGAAGAAATCACTTATGAGTTTGACGGAAGCTTCAGTGGCGTGTACAGAACCCTCAAGACAGCAGACAGCGATGGTATAGAGGCTGTAGAGGTATACAAGAAGCAGCTTGATATGCTTTCTCCGTTTGTTCAGGATAACTCGGAAAGGGAAAATACATTTCAACTGATTGATGAAGGTGACGGTATCAGGCTGAAGATATTCTCTTCTGCTGTAAATGAAAGTACGACATTTACCTTAAAATATAGAGTTTTAAACGTTGCCGAAAAATATAATGATATTGCGGAAATCAATTGGAAATTCATGGGCGAGGATACGGAAGTTAAAATAGAGAACTTTGAGCTTGTAATTAGAATTCCGGAAGGTGCTGATAAAGAGCAGATAAAAGTATTCGGGCATGGGCCATTATCCGGTGTTTCGGAAATCGCGGATTCAAGAACCGTGGTATTGAGAGTGGATGAATTGCCGCCTCGAAACTTTGTCGAAGCAAGGGTGCTTTTTCCGCCTGAATTGATTAAAGGCTCAAAAAAGGTGTTTAATAAGGACGCCCTTGCGGAAATAATGTCTGAGGAGAAAGGATTTGCCGATGAGGCAAATGCGATAAGGGCAAAGGCAAGGATAGTTGTTAGATTTTCCTTTGTATATGTATTGTTTGAGCTATTGATGATTGTTTATTTGTATTTCAAATTTGATAAGGAATACAAGGCGAAATTCAAGGGAGATTATTTCAGGGAGCTTCCCGGGAGCTATTCCCCTGCAGTTCTCGCAATGCTGTGGAACTTTGGCAGTGTGCGGCCAAGAGACTTGACTGCAACATTAATGGATTTGGTTAGAAGGAAGTACCTGGAGCTTATTGTTGAAAAGGAAGAGATTAACGGACTCTTCGGTAACAGGGCTGAAAACGGATATTTATTCAGGCTAAACAAGGAAGCTGATTTGGAAGCACTTTCCCCTCATGAGAAATATGCCATAGAATGGCTGATATTTAAAATTGGGGACGGGGAACAGGTATCTCTTGAGGATATTGAGAATTCTTCAAAGACACGGGAAGGTGCAATAGATTTCAGGAGAGATTATGATATTTGGACGGGACATGTACAATCCGAAGCAGACAGTTATTCCTTTTTTGACAGAAACACAGTTAAAGGCATACTCTTCGGTGTTTTAACAGCTGTTATTGGTATGGTTTTCGGCGGATATACAGCTGCAAGGCATGAGAATATTCTTGGCTTTGTGATATTGATGCTGGTATCGATTATATTGCTGATATACTCTTTGACAATACGAAGAAGATCAAAATCCGGCGTAGAGCAGTTCAAGATGTGGAAGGCTTTCAGAAAATTCCTCAGGCATTTCAGCAGCCTTGATAAGGCGGATTTGCCTGCAGTAACCATGTGGGAGCACTATCTTGTGTATGCCATAACCCTTGGAGTTGCCAAAGAGGTCATAAGCCAGCTCAAGCTGGTATTCAGAGAGGAAGACTTTAATAACAGCCATTTGACATATTTGTACTACGGGCGCTATGGACACAGGCATAATTACTTTGATACAATAGATAATGTAACTAACTCAATGGTTAAGAGTACAGAATCCGTCTACAGGCAAGCAGTGTCAAAGACTTCCTCCGGCAGCGGAGGAGGAGGGGGCTTTTCCGGCGGAGGAGGCAGAGGCGGCGGCGGTGGCGGAGCCGGCGCATTCTAAGCCATGGTTTTTCGTTTTCAGAGAGTTAAGAAGGAGGATGAAATTTTATGAAAATAGTAATATTTGGTGTACTGCTATTGATTGTTTTAATCACAATAAGCACGTACAATAGTTTAGTAGTAAAAAGGAACAGGGTAAAAAACTCATGGGCTCAGATAGATGTTCAATTGAAGAAAAGGTTTGACCTCGTACCAAACCTTGTTGAGACGGTAAAGGGCTATGCAAAGCATGAATCAGAGACCTTGGAGGCTGTTGTAAAAGCAAGGAATCAGTACATAAGCGCAGGGACTCCGGAAGAAATGATGAAAGCAAACACGGAAATGACAGGGGCATTGGGCCGATTATTTGCACTCGCAGAAAGCTATCCGGACCTGAAGGCCAATACAAACTTCATGGAGCTTCAGGGGGAGCTGTCCGATTTGGAGGATAAGATTGCTTATGCAAGACAGTTCTATAATGATACGGTTCTTATGTACAATAACGCTATACAGGTTGTACCGGCAAATATCATTGCCAGTTTGTTCGGCTTCAGGGAGGAACCCTATTTCAAAGCTGATGAATCAGAAAGACAGAATGTGAAAGTACAATTCTAGTCGGTTCAGGGATTAATGGCAAATGTGATTCAATAGGCGATGGGAGCAAGAATAGCCCATTGCCTTTTCCATAAGAATGGCTGTGTTGAGAAAGCAGGTAAATACTTATGAAGAAAGATATGTACAGTTTTTTTGATATGAACAGGGAGCAGGAGATGAAGAAGGAGAGTCCTCTTGCTCTGAGGATGAGGCCGAGTGATCTTTCCGAATTTGTCGGCCAGGAGGATATTGTGGCTCCGGGGAAGCTGCTTTATCGAGCTATAAAGGCTGACAAGCTCACTTCTCTTATTTTTTTCGGGCCGCCGGGAACAGGAAAAACTACCTTGGCAAAGATAATCGCAAATACCACCGAATCTTATTTTGAGCAGCTCAATGCAGTGACTTCGGGAGTGGGAGACATACGCAGGGTAGTTGAGGAGGCAATAAACCGCAAGGGGATGTACGGTCAAAGGACAATACTTTTTATTGATGAGATTCACCGTTTCAACAAAGCCCAACAGGATGCAATGCTTCCATATGTGGAGGACGGTACTGTCATATTAATAGGGGCTACAACAGAGAATCCGTATTATGAGGTGAACGATGCACTTATTTCACGATCTACAATATTCAGACTCAATCCTCTTAAAGCGGAGGATATCAGAAAACTGGTTGAAAGATGCCTGACTGATGAAAAGAAAGGGCTTGGCTCATATAATATTGTGATAACAGAGGAAGCCATGGCTCATATAGTCAATATAGCCAACGGTGATGCCAGGGCAGCATTGAATGCAGTGGAACTGGCGGCCCTTACCACTGAAAGGGGCAGTGACGGCAAGATTCATGTAGACTTGAAGACAGCGGAGGACTGCATACAAAAGAGAGCTGTGAATTATGAAAAGAAGGGCGAGAACCATTACGACACCATATCGGCATTTATAAAAAGCATGAGAGGTTCTGACCCTGACGCCGTACTTCATTATCTTGCCAAAATGCTTTATGCAGGTGAAGACCCCAAGTTCATTGCAAGAAGGATAATGATTTGTGCCTCCGAAGATGTGGGGAATGCTGATCCCAATGCTATTATCGTAGCAACGGCTGCAGCCAATGCAGTTCATATGATTGGCATGCCGGAAGCACAGATTATTTTGTCCCAGGCAGCTTTGTACGTGGCTTGCGCACCGAAAAGCAATTCCGCAGTGGTAGGAATTGTAAAGGCAATGAAGGATGTGGAAAACAAAAGAACCGGAGCTGTGCCTCTGCACCTGAGAAATGACGCATTCAAAGGTGCAAGGGATTGGGGATATGGGGTTGAGTACAAGTACCCCCACGATTACGAGGGTAATTATACGGAGCAGCAGTATTTGCCCGATGAAATCAAAGATGCGCAATATTATTTTCCTTCAGACAACGGATATGAAAGGAAAATGAAAGAGCTTCCCAAGCTCAAAAATAGAAGAACCAAATAATTAGACATACCTGAAATGATTGTTGTGGCAAAAAGTGCTTCTGTTAAGATAACACTTTTGGATATTGTTTTTAAGCAATAGAAGAATTAAAATGATTCTATTCATAATCTTAACCGGAAGCCATGCATAGGTCACAATATATCAGTTCATGCTAATTGGGAGCTTACTTCAATGCAGCAACATTTATAAAAGAAGGTGTTAGTAATGAACTACTATTTTTCGGATTGTGATACTGTAGCATTGGCAAAAGAATATGGCACTCCTCTTTATGTAATGTCTGAGGATATTATATTGGAGAGACTGGATGAAATCAGGCATTCTTTTACTGAAAAGTATCAGGACGTACAAGCGTATTATGCCTCAAAGGCATTTTTGACCAAGGAAATGGCAAGGATAATCAAGAGAGAAGGACTGGGACTGGACGTTGTTTCGGGAGGAGAACTGTATACGGCAAAATCAGTGGATTTTCCAATGGAGAAAATAATGTTTCACGGTAACAACAAAACTCCCGAAGAAATCAAAATGGCACTTGAATGCAAAATCGGACGTTTTGTATGTGACAGTATCTGGGAGATTCAGTTGATTGACGGGCTTGCAAAGGAAATGGGTGTAAAGGCGGATATACTCTTACGTATTGCTCCGGGAGTGGATTCCCATACTCATAAATATATATCCACAGGCAATATTGACTCAAAGTTCGGCATTCCGATACCTCATGTAAGCGAAGCCGTAAAGCTTTCATTAGAATCGGAAGGTATAACCCTTAAAGGGCTGCATTTCCATATTGGGTCACAGATTCTGGAGAATGAGTCACATATCATGGCTGTTGAAATAATGCTGAGCCTGATAAAAAAGATAAAAGAAGAAGTTGGGTATGTTGCACAAGAATTCAATCTGGGAGGAGGCTTTGGGATAAAGTATCTGGACGATACGGAAAAAAGGAAGCTGTCATATTTTGTTGATCCCATGATGAATAGTATTGAGGAGTTCTGCAGTAATAACGGTATAAGAAGGCCGAGAATTTTTATTGAGCCCGGGCGCTGGGTAGTAGGCGAAGCAGGTATTACTCTCTACACAATAGGCAGCATTAAAAAAATACCGGGGGTAAGAACTTATGCGGGGATAGACGGGGGATTCCCGGATAACCCGAGGACGGCACTTTACCAGGCTAAATACGAAGGAATCGTAGCAAATAAAGCGGATTTACCCAAAACAGAGCGTGTTACAATCGCAGGTAAATGTTGTGAAAGCGGAGATATACTTATATGGGATTTAAATGTTCCCGAGCTTCAACCGGGAGATATTCTTGCCGTTAAATCAACAGGTGCATACAACTACTCTATGGCAAGCAACTATAACAGGATTCCCAAACCAGCCGTAGTTATGCTGAGCAAAGGAAAGCCAAGACTTATTGTAAAACGTCAGACCTATGAGGACATGTTGAGGGATGAGTGTTAAACTTCAGAGATTAGTGCTTTATCGGCACTGATAAGCATAAAATATCATAAAAATATCATAAGAAAGAGGAGGGGATTTGTGTGAGTACAAAGACGCAAACAGTTTGGGAGGCATATCGTTTTCCGATAATTCTGTTAGCAGCAATAGTTTTAGGCAGTATCATCGGTATCGTTATGGGCGCGGATGCCGCAGTGTTCAAACCATTAGGGGATATTTTCCTGAATCTCATGTTCACTGTTGTTGTACCCCTTGTTTTTATTACAATATCCAGTGCAGTAGCAAATATGGCAAATATGAGAAGACTGGGCAGCATTTTGAAGAATCTGCTTTTGGTATTTGTTGTTACCGGTATAATTTCAGCTATTATAATGATATTTTTCGTGACAGTTATTCCACCTGCACAAGGAGTAAACTTAAACGTCAATGCTGAGGAGCCCATAGAGAAAATCAGCCTTGCAAACCAAGCAGTAAAGGCTATTACGGTATCAGACTTTCCGGAGCTTTTATCAAGAAGGAATATGTTGCCGCTTATAGTATTCTCAGTGCTATTCGGGTTCTGCGTAACTGCCTTGGGTGAAAAAGGCAAGAAGGTTGCAGAGGCATTGGACACACTTTCAAATGTCATGATGAAAATGGTAAGCTTTATAATGTACTATGCTCCTGTTGGGCTGGCTGCGTATTTTGCGGCTCTGGTAGGGGAGTTCGGGCCGGAGCTTCTTAAGGACTATGCCAGGGCTATGGCAGTATATTATCCTGTTACAATAGCTTATTTCTTTATAGCTTTCTTCGTATACGCGTATTATTCGGGAGGAATGCTGGCGGTAAAGAGATTCTTCAAAAATATTGTATCACCTGCATTTACCTCTTTAGCAACCCAATCCAGCATTGCAACTTTACCGGTTAATCTTGAATCAGCAAGAAAAATGGGTGTTCCGAAGGATATCAGGGAAATAGTCCTTCCTATGGGTGCTACAATGCATATGGACGGCTCGTGTTTATCGGCTATTTTGAAGATATCTTTCCTGTTCGGACTTTACGGAAAAGAATTCACGGGAATAGGGACCTTTGCAACTGCAATATTGATATCAGTAATGAGCGGTGTTGTAATGTCGGGGGTACCCGGAGGCGGATTGATCGGAGAAATGCTTATAGTAAATCTTTATGGTTTTCCGCCTGAAGCTTTTCCGATTATTGCCACAATCGGATTTTTGGTTGACCCTCCCGCTACAATGGTTAACGCATGCGGAGACAGTGTAGCTGCAATGATGGTAACGAGGCTCGTTGAGGGAAAAGAGTGGTTGGCTAAGGTAATTAAAGGAGAGGCTCAAGGGCAATTTACAGAATAAGTGCGGTAATTTTAAGTGATGCCGTACCGGGTTCGGAGGCAATATAATGAAGTTTTACAAATACACGGGACTGGGAAATGATTTTGTATTGATTAATAATTTAGGAGGCAATATCCATATTGACGGCAGCCTTGCCGAGAAAATGTGCGACAGATACTTCGGCATCGGCGCAGACGGTATTGTACTCGCTTCCTCAAGTGAAAGCTGCGATATCAGAATGGAAATATTCAATTCTGACGGAAGCGTGGCAGAAATGTGCGGAAATGCTTCACGCTGCTTTGCGAAGTTCTGTTATGAAAAGAAACTGGTGGATAAGGAGAACTTCACTGTGGAGACATTGGCCGGTACAATAGCACCCAGGCTGAATATTGAGGACGGAGCAGTGAAAGAGGTAACTGTGGACATGGGGATGCCGAAGTTTGGCAGCAAGGACATCCCATTTAAGGTTAATCTGGATAAAGTTGCTGATTATCCCATCCGGGTTGGCGGGAAAGAATATCTCATTACTTCAATGTTTATGGGTGTTCCTCATACAGTTGTTTTTACGGATAGTATTGAAGATGAAAAGGTAATTTCAGAAGGAAGAAAAATTGAGGTATCTGATTATTTCCCCCGAAAGACAAATGTCAATTTTGTTTCAATAATAAACAGAAACGAAATAGTACTTCGCACATGGGAAAGAGGAGCAGGCTATACAATGGCATGCGGCACGGGTGCCTGTGCTTCGGTTGTCGCAGGAATTATAAGCGGGAAGCTTGGGAATATTGTCAAGGTGCATCTTCGAGGCGGGGATTTGACCGTTGAATGGAATGAGGGGGAACACGTACAAATGACCGGTGAAGCAAAAGAAGTATTCACCGGCGAATACGAAATATAGCAGTAAGGAGAATTCTATTTAAAGAATTCTCCTATTTTTTTCATAAGACTGTTATATTTATATGGAATTTCCTCCGGATCCTCCGTCCAATTATCTTTATTATTATTTGGAGCCGCTGTATTGGGGGGAACAAAGGCTTGTTTCTCACTTTCCTGGGAAATATCGGAAGCGGGATTGACGGTGCCGGGCTTTCCTACGTAGGTGGTTATATTCTCCTGCTTCATCAATAGGCTTTCGTAGTTGGGAAGCCTTTCATTTTTCATGAACTTTTCCTTGAAGCCGCTTTTCTTGAGGGTCGGCTGTTCCGTTGCAGTTTTATCAGCAGTACCTGCCTTTGGGGGGGCGGGATCTTTTGAATTCCTGCTTTCACTGCTTCCTATCCTGCTGTTCAGGTACTTCACATTATCTGAGAGGTCTCTTATTTCATCAAGAATCTGTTTCAAATAATCGTTCATATCAGGAATAGGTGCAGCTTGAGCTTTTTCCTTCGGCTTATCCTCAGGAATACTCCTTGATATATGTTCTACAGGCCTTGAGATGTTGTAGCTTTTGTCAAGTATGAAGAAGCCCTTTGTTATTGACAGCGGGGCCAGGCTTTTCATTATTTTTACTGCATTAATATTGGTATCCGCCGTAACAGGCAAGTCAATAGCCTTTCTCCATCTGCCCGATGAATCATCAAAGGTGTACTGATGAAAAACATGATCCTTTATCCAGGCCATCTGTATTGCTTTATCATCGGAATAAAACAGCGGTATCATTCCATTGGTATCGATACGGACATTTCCAAGTTCCCGGAAGTCTATTTCGCTGCTGCTTGAAGATTTGCTCAGAAAATGATGTATGTTGTTTCCCTCGTTTTCATTTGAATAGCAGAGAAGGTTTATTTTCTTATTGTGATGTATGAGCTTTATAAATGCCTGATTTTTGTATGATATGCTGAGGCTCTTGTGAAGCCAGGATTTGGTTGAATCGTCGTAGCAGTAATAATTGATATAATAAAGGCTTCCATCGTACCATACACTGGCATAGTGAATAATGCCGTTTCTTACAGGGAGCAGAGAGTAAGAGCTTTCAATGTTTTGGGAGTATATTTCCGAAAGGCTGTTCTTCCTCCAGGAATACTCTATATAAGGGGTCTTATCGTTTATATTCTTGTGAATGTGATAAACGTTGTACATATTTGCAATAGGAAGCTTTTTTGAAAAGAATATATGTATGGAACCATTTTGCACTATAATGTCCATAATAAATATATTGGAGCTGTTATGCAAATTTACGACAGGTTCAAATTTCCAACCGCTGTTTGTATATATAAAAAGCAGGACTCCCTTATATCGACTGTTGCAGGTCAGGTATATGGAATCATCCGCATCTATGGCAGCAGCAAAATCTGCGTTTGCCTGGCTTATAAGCATTGTATCCTTTATATCCCCTTGAACGGGAACCTCCCTATAATATATTGAAGAATCCCTGTAAAAAAAGAAATACCTGTTGCCCTTTGAATCCTCAAGTATTGCCGATGGGTTTATATCTATCATATAATCACCACCTTAAATTTCCTTATCTATATTTATATGGATATTTCTATGCTTATATGACTGGACTTGCACATATGAAGAAGAATGTGACATAACTATAAGTTTGCATAACCAAGCAAGAGCTTGTATAGTATAGCAGGGCATACTTATGGTTATGTCGCATTTTTCTTATACTGTGCTTTTGTCTAAAAAAATTATAAAATTTGCTTTAACTTGTTCACAAAAATGTCCTGACTTCCATATTATAAATTAGACAGCAATGAAAAAATGTATAGGAAGGTGAGAAAATGACAGTGCCAAATGCTTCATTACCAACTGTATTATGTGCAGGAACCACCAGGCTGGAGGTAAAAACAGGCGGGTCGACTGAATGCAGAGATTTGTTTTTTGAGTGCATTAAGGTAAAAAAGGTATTTGACGAATTTGTTCTGAGGGACTGTGTAGAAGGCATCAAGTTCAAAGTCTGCGGAAATCCACATGGAGATATTATAAAGCCTGCTTTGATACTGAAGAACTGCAAGCTGAGTAATGTAGAAATTAAGGATGTATCAACAAATTCAGATAAGAGGCTTAAATTCTCGGCAAAATGCTGCTGCGATGTGTTTGGAAAGGATGCCAAAGGAAACATTATTCCTCTTGAAGTACTTGATGTACCTGAAGGAACTAACCTTTCAGAAGGGCCTTGCGGAGAACTCTGCTTTAAATTCAGTGTGAGAAGAAGCTATCCCAATGTAACAGAAGAAAATTTTGAAAGACTGCTGCACTTCCTTGATCAAGGGAGATTTGAGCTACAATGCCTGGGTGAGGCAGTAATTGATGAGGAGAACAATACAACAACCGGTGAGATACTGGTTACCAACCTGGGAGCGTTTATTGCAGTAAAGTTTGACGCTGAAGTACAGCTTTGTGTTCCTGTCCTGGGGTATTGCCAGATAGAAGAGGATGTAGCACCGATAGATGTTGACTTCTGTGAAGAATTTGAGATGGAAGATGTCCCTTCATTCAATCCCCCGCAGCTTGGAGTACCGATTCCCCCATATCCTATTCAGTAATGCAGCATGATAAGCGAGGATATGAAAATAAAAGAGATCATAAGATATTATCCAAGAACTAAAGGTGTATTGAAATACTATAATCTGCTGTCCGTTGGCTGCGGCTGAGGGGGATCTCAGGAGAGGACCCTTCGGCAGGCTGCCGAATCGAGAGGCATTGAATTGAATAAACTTATCAATGTTTTGAATAACAGGATAAAGGGCTAGCATATGCTGGCCCTTAAATATATTTTTTAAGTAACTTGTCATCGATAAGCAGCATATCCTGAAATAAAGACGTTTTTGAATTGATTAGGAGGAGCCGTGTAACCGATGATCCATTACTATTGCTCAATTGCAAGCAGCGAATATAAATATAAGGTGCTTGCATTATATAATTCAATGGTTAAACATGACAAGGGATTTACTTTTTTTATTATATGCATGGGAGATGAAGCATTGGCTTCATTTGCTGCCCTCAAGCTTGAAAATACTGTGCTTATCCCTGTCAGTGCAATAGAGTCTGTCTATCCGGAGCTTGCAGAAGCCGGAAAAACAAGGAATCCTAAAGAGTATGCATGGACTGTAAAGCCCTCGGCGTTTCTATATATTTTTAACAACTATAATCACATTGACCATATACTGTGGCTTGACGGGGATACGATGTTCCTGTCCGACCCCGGCCCTATATACTTGGAGTGGGGCAGGCACTCAATACTTCTTACAGAGGAAAGGTACACCGGAAAGCATGCCTATCTGAGCCGGATATACGGCATATACAATACAGGCTTGTTAGGCTTCAAGAGAGATGCAAATTCCTTTGAATGCCTGAAATGGTTTCAGTCAAAAGTGAATGAGTGGTGCTATGACAGGATGGAGAATGGGCTGTGGAGCGATCAGATGTATGTGAATGACTGGCCGAAAAGATTCAAAGGGGTAACGGTGATAAAGAACCCGGGAATAAATATGACGCCTTTCATACTATGGAGGCTTACCGTGGAAGAGAAGAGGCATGCAGATGCAAGGAGGCTGGTGCTGTTTCATTACTATGGCTTCAGGTATGCAGGCACTGACGATTACGAACTTTGTACCTACAAAGATTGGGGGTTTCCCGAAGCGGTTGTCCGAAGCATATATATGCCGTATATGTCTGCCTGCGAAGCTGCCCTGCGGCAGCTTGAACAAGAGACTGCAGATGATAAACACAATGCCCGGTATTGCTTCTGCACATTGACAACCCTTGAATACCTGCCGAAGTGCCTTGCGTTGCTGGATTCCATAGAAAGCCACAACGACAGCTTTCATATATGGATATGCTGCATGGACGATACGGCTTATGACATACTTTCAGGAATGAGGCTTGAAAATGTAACGTTGATCAAGATTTCAGAGATAGAAGACAACAGCCTGAGAGCAGTTAAGAAGAACAGGAAGGATTATGAGTACTGCTGGACACTTAAAGCGCCGTTAATGCTGTATATATTTGAGAAATATGAAAATGTAGCCTCACTCCTATATTTAGATGCGGATATATACCTGTTTTCAAGGCCTGACAGGTGCTTTAAAGCCCTGGAAAGGCATACGGTGCTTCTGACCCATCATAATTTTTCACAGCATTACAAGCATTTATACCGAAAGAAGGGCCGATCCAATGCCGGAATAATAGGTTTCAGGAGGTGCGGCACAGCGCTGTCATACCTGAAGTGGTGGCGAAAAAAGTGCATTGAATGGTGCTTTGATGTTGTTTCAGAGGGCAGATTCGCTGATCAGAAATATCTCGAAAATTTCTTAAAACCATATGGGAGTGCATATCTGGCGGAAAACATCGGTATGAATGCCGCAGTGTGGAACCTGGAAGATAAAGAAGTGTATTGCAGGGGCGGGAATATATTTATCGGAGGAGACCTTCTGATATTTTATCATTTCAGCAGCTTCATGATTCTGGGCGAGAAGGAATTCGATTTGTGGAAGTGGGACAGCTTGAAGGTAAGCGGTTCTGCAAAAGAACTCATATACTTGCCTTATGCAAGGGCAATTGCGGAGTCAATCAAGAAAATAAAACCATATATTAATGACTTATCAAAAGTATATTCCGGTATGAACGCCGGGTACAGGGCATCAAATTTAGTAATCATAGAAAATATGGACTGATATGGTGGTGGCAGTATGGAAGCTGGGTTGTTGAAGAATAAGAAGGTGCTGGTTACAGGAAGCAGCGGGTTTATCGGATCTCATACAGTCAGCAGGCTGGTTAAGTATGGCTGTGAAGTTTTTGCTGCAGTCAGGGATGCTTCTGATCTTTGGAGGCTGGATGAAGTAAAGGATTCCATAAGGATGATTACCATTGACATAAGGGACAACGAGGCAGTAAGACTGTGTATGGCAAAAATAAAACCCGAATATGTATTTCATATGGCTGCATATGGGGTAGATTCAAGGCAGAAGAATTATGTAGCCGCTGCAGAGACAAATATAATGGGTACTTTGAATATTGTTATGGCAGCAGGGCTGGCAGGCTGTGAGAAATTGCTGAATACCGGAACAAGCATGCAATACGGGAATAAGAAAGGCGCAATTAAGGAAGAGGAGTATTACAGCCCGACAAACATATACGGCAGTACAAAAGGGGCTGCCACTATAATAGCTCACCAGGCAGCAGCCGAGTATAACCTTGACATAGCCACAATCATACCCTTCGGGGTTTTTGGGGAAAAAGAGGGCAGTCACAAGTTTTTTCCCCACGTGATATTATCCGCGCTGGATGATGGCGAAATTTCCTTGTCTCCCTGTGAGCAGTACAGGGATTACTGCTACATTGAAAACATCATTGATGGTTTTGTAATGGCTGCGGTCAATAAGGAAGTCAGGAATGAAATATTCAATATCGGCAGCGGCAGTATTTTCAAGCTGAAGCATTATGTAAATCTAATTATGAAGAGGTTTGAAACGGGGAAAAGAGTATGCTATGGAGCAGTTGAGTATAGAAAAAATGATTTATGGAGCCCTCAGCCTGATTTGACAAGGATCAGAACCAGGTTGGACTGGGAGCCAAGGGTGAGCCTTGAGGAAGGAATTGACAGGACGGTAGAATGGTTCAGGAAAAACCATGATAAGTATTCTGTGAAGGGGAGATGACAATTGAGTATAAATAAAATTATAGAGGAGGATGTAAGGGATATATATCTGGAAATCGGAGGAGCGTTGAAAGTTATAGAAGGGAGCAGCTTTCTTATCAGCGGAGGCGGAGGGTTTATAGGTTCTTATTTCATGGATTTGCTGAAATTCTGCAACGATAATATTTTTATGGAATCTGTAACCGCCATTTGCGTTGATAATTTT
>JAGOLK010000051.1 GCA_017994115.1 Clostridia bacterium
TTCACATATACTCCAATATATGCTAGAATAATCTCATTGAATTAAGATGTAAAGGAGCATAATATGGGTTATAAATATGTATTATTCGATCTTGACGGTACTCTGATTAATACAAACAGGCTGATTTTAGATTCCTTTAAGTATACTTATAAAAAATGCCTCGGCTTGGAGGTCTGCGAGGAGGATATCCTGAAATGCTTCGGGGAGCCTCTGAAAGTGACATTGAGAAGATACTCCGAGGAAAAGGCGGATGAATTGTTTAATACATATATTGAGTATAATGAGTCGAGGCATAACGATACAGTGACTATATTCGACGGGATTCAGGAGCTTTTATCCGAATTGGTGAATCAAGGCCGTACCCTTGCCCTTGTTACCGCCAAAAGGAGAAGGGTAGCGATTATGGGTCTTGAGTTATTTGATATAAAGAAATACTTTGATGTAATCCTGGCACTTGAAGATACGGAGCTGCATAAGCCAAACCCGGCTCCGGTAATAAAAGCCCTGGAGCTTTTGGGAGCGAAGCCCTCGGAAGCATTAATGGTCGGAGACAGTGTTTTTGATATTCACTGTGCCCATGGAGCTTCAGTTGCGGCCGCTCTGGTGAAATGGAGTGCTGCTCAGGACTTCCAGGATGATGCTTCATCAGCGGATTATGTAGTTCATGACACAAAGGAGCTGTTGGATATAATTAAGGGGTAGAAACATTTTCATCTACCCTTTTAAATTTTTTAGTAGGGATTGGCGAATGCCTTAGTTAATACGTCTACAACTTCTTTTTCCTTATCGGACAGTTCCCTGCTTTCAAAATATGCTTTAATATCTTGTTCATTCATATCATAGTAGGCGCAATTATATGCAGCAAAACCACATATTTTTTCAGTATCAACATCATTTTGATTGCTGAGAACCTTAACGAACTTATCTTTATCACTCCTGAAAAAGTTGCCCAGAATAACGCAGTACTGCTCTGTCAGTGCCCCATCCAAGCCCTTTGTTGCATGGAATATTTTTGCTATGGTTTCTTCATCCTGTTCAATACGTATTTTGGGGTTTTGGGAAAGCCACTCCAACAAATCAAGTGCGGTATAGGCATCACCGCCATACTTTTTACTGTATTCCCTCCAATGAATTCTATCTATGATTTTTATAATTTCATCAGTATACATGTTTTCTTTTTCCCGGAATTCATGGAATAATCTATAAATCTGCGCTTCTGTCGAATTATCTGTTCCGGTGTTTGCTGTGCCGGATAAAATATTTGCAGTTTCTGCGGCTTTGAGATTTTGTATATAAAGACTGTCTTTATATAGAAAAAATGCCATTATACATATTACACAAATCAGAAATGATATAATCAGTTTTGACCTATTCACCGGGGAATACCTCCTTTGTTATAACAATGCTTAAATAGAATATCTTATACTTGTTATTATAATATACCAATTTTGATTTAAATGAAAGAAAACTCCACTGATTCGGATAATAGAATTAGTGGAGTAAATATATCAAAGTGTTTACCGCAACTTAACAAATTTCTTTTCAATCCACGACACTGACAGATACATAAAAGCTGCAGCTACGGCCAATATAATGACACTGGTCATGACCAGATCCATCTTGAACACCTGGCCTCCATAGATTATCAGATAGCCCAATCCTGCTTTTGATACAAGGAATTCTCCGACAATTACGCCTACCAGTGACAGCCCTACATTGATTTTCAGGGTTGAAATTATCTCCGGAATACTGGATGGGAATACCACTTTTCTGAGTATTTGAACCTTTGTGGCGCCAAAGGTTTTTAAGAGCTTGATCTTATCCTCATCACAGCTTTTGAAGGACTGATAGACATTGAGAATAGTGACAATTATAGACAAGAGAAGGGCCATTACTATGATTGAGCCGGTGGTTCCGCCGATCCATACAAGTATTATCGGACCCAAAGCTGTTTTCGGCAGTGCATTAAGCACTACCAGGTAAGGGTCAAGGACTCTTGCCGTAAAGTTTGACCACCAAAGGACAATTGCAACAAGCGTCCCCAAAACTGTGCCGGATACAAAACCAATTATGGTTTCATATATTGTGACTCCGGTATGCAGAAACAGGGAGCCGTCCTTAGAGAGATTTATGATGGTATTTACAATCCTGGAGGGCTGGCTCATGATGAAGGGGTCTATCCACTTCATATTCGCGGCAATTTCCCATAATGCAAATATCGCTGTTAGTATTATTATCCTGGAAACAGTCACAGCGTTTTTTGTAATCCTTTCTTTTTTGATAAATTCCTTATGTTCATTAGAATATTCTTCATACATGAACATCCAGCTCCTTCCATATCTTATTGAAATATATCCTGAATTCAGGAGCTTCTCTGCAGATAATAGGAGTCTTGTTTTCGCAGGTTGTCAGCTGAATATCATGCTCCGATTTAACTTCTCCCGGCCTCCTAGTAAGCACAATTATCCTGTCTGACATTGATACTGCTTCTGCTATATCATGGGTGACAAGAATGGCTGTCTTTTTCTCCTTTTTAATAATAAGCCAGATTTCTTCAGAAATAGCCAGTCTCGTCTGGTAGTCAAGAGACGAAAAGGGTTCGTCCAGAAGCAGTATTTCCGGATTGACAGCCAATGTTCGTATTAGAGCTGCCCTTTGACGCATTCCCCCTGAGAGCTGATTGGGATAATAATACTTGAATTCACCAAGACCGTACTCTTCCAGCAATCTTTCAGCGCTTCTCATTGTATCCTTATTCAGTTTCTTTTGAATTTCAAGTCCTAAGGTGGTATTCCTGAGAATAGTGCGCCATTCAAACAGATGATCCCTTTGCGGCATATATCCGACATTACTTGCCAGTCCTTTTACAGGCTCATTATTAATTAAAATCTCACCAGTGGAAGATTTTATGAGCCCCGAAATAAGAGAAAGCAAAGTTGATTTACCGCAGCCGCTGGGGCCGACAATGCTGACGAACTCTCCTCTTCTTATGTCCAGGGATAGATTTTTAATGGCCTGGGTTTCACCGTCAAGTGTATGGTAGTTCATGGTCACGTTTTTTAGCTCTACTACCTTATCCACTGCTACACCCCCAGTAAGTTCTTATAACTCCATACTATTCATCAGCAGGGGTATTAGTGAACAAAAAGAAAAATATGAACAAGGAAGTATTTGTGAAAAGCCTATAACGGGATATATGCTATAATTCAAATAGTAAAGAAAATATTTATTATATGAGGTGCAGTCATGAAGGTATTCATTAATTGCCAAATAATTACCATGGATGATAAGATGCCTTATGGAGACTACATTGTGGTTGATAACGGAAGAATTATAGAAGTAGGGAAGGGAAGCATCAAACCGGAATATGAAGGGGAAAAACAGATAGACCTTAAAGGATGTGTTGTAATACCCGGTTTTTGGGAATCACATATCCATGTTGCAACCGGAGTAAGAAGTCTTATAGAGCTAAATCTTAAAGACTGTAGCTATGAGCAGATGAGAGAACGGATAAAATCCTATTGTAAGAAAGTTCCTCCGGGAGATTGGATAATTGGCCATGGGTGGGATGAAAGAAAACTGTTTGGTGGAGAGTTCCCGGACAGATATATTCTGGATGAGCTTTGCAGCAGCAACCCTATGGTTTTGGTGAGAATGGACGGACACTCCTTGTGTCTCAATACTGCTGCCATTTATCGCCTGGAGCTTAATGATCCTGTCGGTATGTTTTTCGAGAATGCTGCAGCAGACATTCTTGCAAGAATAGAGTGCCTGCTTCCTGACAATTATATAGAAAAAGTAATACTAAAGGCTCAGGACTTATTCCTGCAAAATGGAATAACTTCAATCAATGATATTTGCATACAATATGGTAGATATCTGGAGCTTTACAAGAAGCTTGAAGCGGAAAAGAGACTAAAGCTAAGGGTTACTGCTTCTCCCAACGGTACAGATAATAATTTGGCAGAGGAGTTTGAAAATAGCAGGAGTAATCAGAATGAAAGGCTGAAAATCGGACCCCCGAAGTATTTTATGGATGGAAGCTTTGGTTCAAGAACGGGACTGCTTTGGGAGGAATATGACGATGATCCGGGAAATATGGGGATACAGCTTTATGAAAAGGATGAATTGGAACAGATAATAAGCAATAATGCAGCGAAAGGTCAATCTGTCAATATACATGCCATAGGCGATAAAGCAGTCAGTATACTGATTGACGTGTTCGACAGTACTAAACATGTAAAAAGCAGCAAGCCGAGAAACAGAATTGAGCATATTCAAATAATAAGAGACCGGGACATAAAAGGATTCAAGAAACATTCGATAACAGCTTCCTTTCAGCCGGTATTCCTGTATGAGGTGGATTTGACACGGGAAAGGCTTGGAAAGGAAAGACTTTCGAGGGTTTATAGGTTTAAGAGCTTTATTGATGAAGGGGTAAACGTAATTTTCAATAGTGATTGGCCATATGGAGGGGAGGAGTTCCCAAAGAAACCCGACGGAGTAAAATATATTGGATTTGAGCCATTGCTTGGAATACATGCAGCCTGCTGCATGCAGATGAACGCAAATGAAGCTGTAACTCCGATACAGGCCTTGAAATGCTATACTGTAAACCCGGCTTATGTGAATTACAGAGAAGAAGAGCTGGGTAAGCTGAAAAAAGGATTCTTTGCTGATTTTGCAGTACTGTCCAAGGATATAACGAAGATAAAAGCGGAGGATATAATTAATACGGAAGTAATAGAAACTTATATAAGCGGTGAAAAGGTTTATGAAAAAAAGAATCCTTAGATTCTTTTACTTCATAAAGATTGCATTATGAGGGCAGTATGCCACACATTTTGAACAGCCTGTGCATTTATTACTGTCTATTTCAATTTTACCTGAGAGGAGCCCCTTTTTTTCAAATTTGATCGCTCCCGCAGGACAGACTCTTTTTGCTCCGCAAAACGGAGAATTATCGCAGCTGTTATAATTTATATTTGCTTTCTTCATTGAATCACTCCCCCTAACATATACCCCGTATAGGTATAGTATAGCTTCTTTTAATTTAACCGTCAATATATTATTTTTTTTATGGTAAAATATATTCTGTTAGGAAATAAGCGATATGGGATGTGAAGGGAACAATGTTCAACACTATTGATTATGAACAGCTTGAAGGGGATTATGTACTTGTTGATGTAAGGAGTCCAAAAGAGTATTCGGAATTTACAATACCAGGAGCTGTCAATCTCCCGATTTTTAATGATGAAGAAAGAGAAATTATAGGTACGGTATACAACCGTGAAAGCATAGATAAGGCGAAAAAAATGGGAGTTGATTTCGCTTCAAAAAAGCTTCCGCTGTTATATGAAGAAATAAAAAGGCTCAGGGAAGACCATGACAAGGTAATACTGTTCTGTGAGCGCGGAGGGTATAGAAGCAGTTCCCTGTGTGCGCTGCTTAACTCAATCGGTATCGGAGCAGTAAAGCTGAGAGGGGGATATAAAGGTTACAGGGCTGTAGTAAACTCAATGCTGCCGAAATTAAACAGCGAAGTAAATTATATCGTCATACATGGCTATACAGGGACGGGTAAAACGGAACTGTTGAAAATGCTTGAAAGCAGAGGCTATAATATTCTGGATTTCGAAAAGCACGCTAACCATAGAGGCTCCCTTCTCGGAGACGTGGGCTTGGGAAGCCGTATAAGCCAGAAGCAGTTTGAATCCCTGGTTTACGACAGCCTGAAGAGCAGGAAATCCGACATGATATTTGTTGAGGGAGAAAGCAGCAGAATCGGGAACATAGTTATACCACACTACATAATGCAGAGCATGAAGGCAGGAAAGCACATACTCGCAGTTGGAAGCATCGAAGTACGGGTTCGGAGGATAGTTGAGGAATATACTAAAGGAAAGAATTCTGATGCGGATATAATAAACTCTCTGGAAAAGCTGGGAAGGAATATCTCTGCAAGGAGAGTCGAAGAGTATGCAAGGAATATTCGGCTAGGGAATTACCATCAGGTAGCGGAAGACCTGATGATCAGGTATTATGATCCTATGTATGAGAATGAAATAAAAGAATTTGAATACGAACTGACTGTAAACACGGATAATATACAAGAGGCTTGTTTGAATATAGAAAAATGGCTGAAAAAAGAAAGGCCGGAGTAAATTTAGCTCCGGCCCTGTTTTAATAATTATGGTTTTACCGTTTCAATTGTTTTTTTTGCAAATTCCTGGGTTACAATCTTATCATATTCAACTTTCTCATCCAGTTCCCCTGCGGTTTGCATTACTTCCTGCAGTAAATCAAGGGACTCCGGAGTTGTTATGGGATCGGTGCACCATGCATCAATTTCCTTGTATCTTTTTACAACGGTAACCAGGATATCATCGTCAGCGTCAGGGAAGAAGGGCTTGATAGCTTCGGCTATCTCTTCTGCTGTATGGCTGTGGACCCAGAGCTGGCCTTTATAGAAAGCATTTGTGAACTTCTGTATCATTTCAGGGTTCTTGTCAATAGCACTTTTTGATGTGAAATATGCGGTATAAGCAATCAAACCGCTTTCCTCTCCCAATGAAGAGACTATTTTGCCTGCACCTTCCTTCTCAAGCATGGATGCGGTTGGCTCAAACAATGCTACATAGTCTCCGACCCCGCTTTTAAAAGCTCCTGCTGTAGCCGTAAACTGCAAGTTGGTGATAATCTCGACGTCTTTACCCGGTATAATTCCGTGCTTCTTCAATACATATTCAAGTGTCATTTCAGGTACGCCCCCGGGCCTTCCGCCTATTATTACCTTTCCTCTTGTGTTTTCCCATTTGAATTCCGGTTCATCGTTGCGTGCGACCAGGAAAGAACCGTCCCTCTGGGTAAGCTGTGCAAATATTACCGCATAATCTTCCTTGCCCTGCCCGTATACATAGATACTGGCTTCAGGCCCCGCAAAGCCGATGTCGCACTGACCGGAAAGCAATGCGGTCATTGTCTTGTCTGCCCCTTGGCCTGTAGTCAGTTCTATTTCCAGGCCTTGTTCTTCAAAGAAGCCCTTATTGATAGCTACATACTGCGGAGCATAAAAGATTGAGCGCACCACTTCGTTAAGCCTGACAGTTGTAAGTTCTTTCTTGCTGCAGCCTGCGGAAAGCATCGCCACAGAAGAAAGCACAATAAGGACAACGAGTATAAGTGATACAAGTTTGGCAGATTTCCTCACCAAATACCCCCCTATCATAGTTTGGATACGATTGCTGCTATTATTTGTATATTATGTGATGAATTTTTTTTTGAGACAGTCCAAGGATTTTTTGATGAACTGTTGCAGAGGCAAAGCATAAACTGGTATTGGAACAGTATAATATTTATTACATTTATGGGGGAACATAAAAATATCAACTCGGAAGAGCGGGTCATTCAAAAAAATAACTGCATATATGAAAATGTAGTACGGAGAGGTAATCTATGAATATTCCAAATGCATTGACAATTTTCAGACTTATACTGATTCCGGGTTTTGTTTACTATTACTTTTCTTCAATGCCGAATGGGGATAGAATAGCAATAGTACTGTTTGCGGCGGCGGGCGTGACAGATATACTTGACGGCTTTATCGCACGCAGGTGCAATCTTATCACAAGGCTGGGAACAGTGCTTGATCCCCTGGCGGATAAGCTGATGCTGCTTACTGTTCTTATAAGCGTAACGATGAAGAATCAGATTTCCTTCTGGATAATTATTGTTGTAGCAATAAAGGAGACCCTGCTGATATTGGGAGCAATCACACTGTTCAACGATCATGACATAGTGGTGCCTGCAAACAGGTTCGGGAAGCTCTCCACAATTGCGTTTTATATAGCAATTATTGCTGTTGCTTTTGATATACCGTACAGCAAGGTAATGCTTGACGGTTTTGTGATAATTACGATTCTTGCATTGGTGGTATATGCGAATTGCTATATAAGTATAAAACGTCAGCAGAGGATATATAAAACGTGAAACGCCTGACAAAAAAATAATATTGACAAATCTTCACAACTCTAATAAGATATATAAATAATATGTTATTAATTATCAGCAATGAGGAAGAGGAGTAGGCATTAACCGCCTTTTAGAGAGGAAAACCCACAGGCTGAAAGGTTTTCCAGGTACGGCACTGCTGAAGGTAGCTTCTGAGCTCCTGCTGCGAATAGAGTAGCATCAGGCGGGTCTGCCCGTTACAGTTCAAAGAGCCGGTGTTTGCCGGAAATAAGGTGGTACCGCGAATAACCTTCGCCCTTAACATGGGCGGGGGTTTTTTATTTTTACGGAACATTTCAAATTCAACTGCGAGGAGGATTTAACATGGATGAATCAAAAAACATAGCGAAAACTTATGACCCGAAACAAGTAGAAGAGAGATTGTACGAGAGCTGGATGGAAAAAGGATATTTTACTCCGGTAATCGATAAGAACAAAGAACCCTATACTATAGTAATACCTCCGCCGAATATTACCGGACAGCTCCATATGGGCCATGCAATGGACAATACTATACAGGATATACTCATAAGGTGGAGAAGAATG
This sequence comes from Clostridia bacterium, assembly GCA_017994115.1. Lineage (GTDB taxonomy): Bacteria > Bacillota > Clostridia > Lutisporales > Lutisporaceae > BRH-c25. The sequence continues at coordinate 8,557 of JAGOLK010000051.1, forward strand.
CAGGGATACTGCACACTCTGGCTCCCGGGCACGGATCATGCAAGCATAGCTACAGAAGCAAAGATAGTTGAGACTCTGGCAAAAGAGGGAAAAACGAAGTATGATTTGGGAAGAGAAAAATACCTTGAGATGGCTTGGGACTGGAAGCATGAGTATGGCGGAAGAATACTGAACCAGCTGAAAAAGCTTGGAAGCTCCTGTGACTGGACCCGTGAAAGGTTTACCCTGGATGAAGGCTGTTCAGATGCGGTTTTGGAGGTTTTTATCAGATTATATGAAAAGGGGCTTATATACAAGGGTGAGAGAATAATAAACTGGTGCCCCAAGTGCAAGACCTCCATATCTGATATTGAGACTATTTATGATACTGCGAAAGGACACTTCTGGCATGTGAAGTACCCTGTAAAGGACAGTGACGAATATATAGAAATTGCTACTACAAGGCCGGAGACAATGCTGGGAGATACTGCCGTAGCGGTTAATCCAAATGACGACAGGTACAGGCATCTCGTCGGCAAGACATTGATACTGCCGCTTATGAACAGAGAAATACCGGTAATAGAAGACGAGTATGTCGATATGGAGTTTGGAACCGGAGCAGTTAAGATAACACCGGCCCATGACCCCAATGACTTTGAAGTAGGCATGAGGCATAATCTTCCAATGCCGAGGATACTGAATGATGACGGCACAATAAACAGCCTGGGCGGTAAATATAAAGGGCTGGATCGTTATGAAGCAAGGAAGCGGATAATTAAAGACTTGGAAGAACAAGGGCTGTTGGTTAAGACAAAAGAACATGAGCACAATGTGGGACACTGCCAAAGGTGCAGCACAACAATAGAGCCTTTGCTTTCAAAGCAGTGGTTCGTTAAGATGAAGCCCCTTGCTGAGCCTGCAATAGAGGTTGTAAGGGACGGCAGGGTAAAATTCGTGCCGGAGAGGTTCACGAAGATCTATTATAATTGGATGGAAAACATTCAGGATTGGTGCATTTCAAGACAGCTGTGGTGGGGGCACAGGATACCCGCTTACTACTGTGAGGACTGCGGAGAGGTAATTGTATCAAAAACAGCACCGGACTCCTGCAAAAAATGCGGAGGGAAGCTTAAGCAGGATGAGGATACCCTGGATACCTGGTTCAGTTCTGCTTTGTGGCCTTTTTCCACCCTTGGCTGGCCGGAAAAGACTGAGGATCTTGAGTATTTTTATCCTACAAGCGTACTGGTTACAGGATATGATATCATATTCTTCTGGGTTGCCAGAATGATTTTCTCAGCAATGGAGAATATGCAAGAAGAGCCTTTCAGGCATGTCCTGATTCATGGTATAATCAGGGATTCTGAAGGCAGGAAAATGAGCAAATCCCTCGGAAACGGGATAGACCCTCTTGATGTAATTGACAAATACGGTGCGGATGCATTAAGATTCAACCTGATATCCGGCAACTCTCCCGGAAATGATATGAGATTTTTCTGGGAAAAGGTTGAGGCCTACAGCAACTTCGCCAATAAGATATGGAACGCTTCAAGATTCGTTCTTATGAACCTGGATTATGACAGGGTAAAGAATGCAGCTCCGTCGGAATACTCATCAAGCCTGACTGCGGCGGACAAATGGATAATAAGCAGGTTCAATACGATAGTAAAAGAAGTTACCGAAAACATGGAAAAGTTTGAGTTGGGCATTGCGGCACAGAAGATTTATGATTTCATGTGGTCGGAATTCTGCGATTGGTATATTGAGCTGGTAAAGCCAAGGCTTTACGGGGATGATGAGGAAACAAAGCTGGCGGCACAAGCTACCCTGTGCGATATATTAAAGGGGACTATGCAGCTGCTGCATCCGTTCATGCCGTTTATTACGGAAGAGATATACCGGCACCTGCCATCGGAATATGAATCAATTGTGATTTCCAGGTGGCCCGAGTATAATGGGCAGGCATATCAACCGGAAGAAGAGCGGAAGATGGAGAAGGTCATGGAAGCAATAAAGGGCATAAGAAATATAAGAGCTGAGATGAACGTTGTTCCATCCAGAAAAGCCAAGGCAATTGTAGTTACAGCAGATAAAGATGTAAAAGAAGCTATAGATGAAGGCAGGCTATACTTTGAAAGACTGGCTTCTGCTTCAGAGGTTGTTATACAGGATTCCAAAGAGGGCATTCCGGAGGGGGCAGTATCAGTACTTATAAATGGTGCTGAGATATATTTGCCCCTTGAAGACCTGATAGATTTCGAAAAAGAGCTTGAAAGGCTTAATAAGGAGAAGGATAACCTGGAGAAAGAACTGCAGAGGGTCAAAGGGAAGCTCAGCAATCAGGGCTTTATAGGAAAAGCTCCCCAGAATGTAATAGAAGAGGAGCGGGCTAAAGAAAAGAAATATCAGGAGATGCTGGAAAAGGTATATGAAAGAATAAACTCATTGAGAAAGTAGCGGAGAGTAAAAATATGAATTACAATGAAGTTGTGGATCTGATAGACACAACGGTGAAATTCGGATGCAAACCCGGCCTTGAAAGAACTGAGAAGCTTCTGGAGCTGCTGGGAAATCCCCACAAAAAGCTCAGGGTGATTCATGTAGCGGGTACCAACGGCAAAGGCTCAACAGTGGCAATGATCGCCAGTATTCTAAGCAGTGCAGGATATAGTACAGGTATGTATATATCGCCTCATTTGTTCAGGAATACCGAAAGAATGACTATAGACGGCATTGAAATTACGGAAGAGGATTTTGCAGAATATGCCATGCAGGTGTTGGGCATGGTAAAGCTTATGGGCGAAAAAGGGCTCGAAGAGCCTACTCAGTTTGAAATGTATACTGCTATGGCTTTCCTGTATTTTGAGCGTAAGAAGGTTGACTTTGCAGTTGTTGAGGTTGGGTTGGGAGGAAGGTTTGATGCTACAAATGTGATAGAACCTCTGCTTTCTGTGATAACCTCAATAGGCTATGACCACAAGGACGTACTTGGAGACACCATAGAAAAGATAGCCTATGAGAAGGCAGGCATAATAAAGGAAGGTTCAAGGGCAGTAATGTATCCGCAGCTGCACCCTGAGGCATCGGCTGTTGTTGAAGCAGTGTGCAGGGAAAAAAGTGCAAGTTTGGTTGAGGCGGATATTAACTCCCTGATACTCAAGGACTATGACCTTAGCGGCCAGACAATTGATTTTAAATACCGGAATTACGATATTCGCGGCATGAAGCTGCCGCTTATAGGGGATCATCAGTTATATAATGCCGCTGTTGCATTGACTGTCATAGCGGAGCTTGGCAAAATGGGGCACCGGATAGAAGAAGCGGGGATCCGAAAGGGGATTGAGTCTGTAAAATGGCCCTGCCGTTTGAGCATCCAAAGTATCGAGCCTTTGATACTTATTGACGGAGCACACAATGAGGATGGGATTAATTCTCTCCATAACGCGTTGTTGAAGTACTTCGGCAATCGAAAGATTATTTTTATATTCGGAATGCTGAGAGATAAAAACTATGCTTATGCCATAAGAAAGCTTATGCCGATGGCTTATCATGCGGTAGCCACAGAGCCTCTAAATGAAAGAGCACTGAGCGCCTCTGCAATGGCAGAGGCGGTGAAGCCTTACTGCAGCAGGGTAGTCTCAGAGCCTGACATAAAAAAAGCTATAGAAAAAGCTGGGGAACTTTATGAAAAGGACTGTATGATTTGCATCTGCGGCTCGTTATATCTGGCAGGACGTGCCTATGAGTACCTGATGAGATAAATCGATATAGGGGGACGTTTCGCCTGTCTCAGCAGCGAGACACGTGAAACGTCCCCCTATATCCAATTTTTTTATACGTTAAATCTGAAATTGATTATATCTCCGTCCTGTACGATGTATTCCTTGCCTTCAAGCCGGTAGAGGCCTTTTTCCTTAACCTTCGCCATTGAGCCCAGCGCCTCGATATCTTTAAATTTAACCACCTCAGCCCTGATGAACCCTCTTTCAATATCCGAGTGGATTTTGCCGGCGGCCTTTTTTGCATCGGTCCCCTTCCTTATAGTCCAGGCTTTTACTTCGTCTTCACCTGCCGTCAGGAAGGAAATCAATCCCTGATAATCATAAGTGGTGCTTGCCAATACATCAATTCCGGAGCTTTTTATGCCCAGCTCCTCCATGAACATCAGCCTGTCTTCTTCTTCAAGCTCGTTTATTTCCATTTCTGCTTTGGCGCATACCTCAATAACGGGAACATTTCTTTCGGCCGCATACTTCCGAATATCTTCCTTCTGGGGATAGCTGTCTGACTTAAGGGATTTTTCGTCAATGTTTATTGCCAGTATCATCGGCTTTTCCGAAAGAAAGCTGAAGGTTTTCAGCAGATCTCTTTCTTCTTCGTTAAGATTTATCTGATGTATCAGAAGCCCGTTCTCGAGGCCTTCCTTGCACTTTTCCAGTACTTTAAGCTCTTCCAGGTTTTCTTTTGTTACCTTCTTGCCGCCTTTAATCCTGACAATCCTATTGTCTATAATGCCCAAGTCTGCAAATAGCAGTTCCAAATTCACTGTTTCTATGTCACGCATAGGGTCTATCGAACCTTCAACATGCAGTACGTCAGGATTTTCAAAGGCCCTTACAATATGTACCAGGGCATCGACCTTTCTGATATCCTCTAGAAATTGATTGCCTACTCCGGCTCCGGTGCTTGCTCCGCTGACCAGCCCGGGGACATCGGTAAAGTCTATCATTGCATAAGTTGTCTTTTTCGGTTTATAAAGCTTTGAAAGAAAATCGATTCTGCGGTCGGGAATCTTTGCGGAGCCTATATTTGAAGCCACTTTTCCCGAGGCAAAATTCGAAATCTCCGCATGAGCATTGGTAAGCAGATTAAAAAAAGTTGTTTTGCCTACAAGAGGCAGACCAACCAGACCAATTTTCATGGATATTACCTCCCTTAATATACTCTCATTTTCTTTAAATATCTTCATGTTTCGTAGATTTTCAATTTGTTTAGGTTGAGCTTTTCCCTTGGATATAGCATAATTGCTGGTCGATGTGTGGTTTTAGGCAGAGAA
>JAGOLK010000121.1 GCA_017994115.1 Clostridia bacterium
ATCTGGTGCTGAAAAATAATTGTTTTGAGCTGAGTCCGGGGCTCAGGGAGTTGATATATACCTACATCCGTGAATGCCGTGCAAAGCAGCCCGGCTGCTCCATGATGCTTGAAAGCCTTTCTGTACAAGCTGCTATTCTCCTCTTGAGGGAGAGCTATCACAATCTTTCCTTTTCATCCTATTACCCCCGGGAATACCATGACAACAAATGTATAAAAAAAGTTATAGAGTATATCACCGATAACTTTCAGAGTAAGATATCTCTTTCTGATTTAGCCTTTGAAACCCATTACAGCCAGTACCATCTCTTAAGATTATTCAAACAGCATACAGGAAAGACGCCCTTTGAATTTCTGCTTGACCAGAAAATTGAAAAAGCAAAAAGCCTGCTGCAAAGCACAGGCTTTTCAATAGAACAAATTTGTGATTTATGCGGCTTCAGCAGTTTGAGCTATTTCTCACAGATTTTCAAGAAAAAAACAGGCCTTACCCCTACACAGTTTAAAGGCCAATACAATCATTCATCCAAGCTGTTCTTCTTTAAAGGGAAAGAATAACGGTTTTTGTTCCGGACTACTCAATATCCTTATCCGCCTGCTTTTCACTTATCTTAAATAAAGTATACTGGCAGGCAATCCATACTGCCAAGAAAATAATTGCCTGAAGTACGAGCTTTGATACATCCTTTCCATTAGTCAGATCATAGTCCATTATCAGTATCTGAACTGTTGAAAACACTATAGTTCCTGTCAATGCACCTATTAATACGGTTTTTTTCTGTGTGCTTCTGCTTCTGTAGGTATAGTAAAACCCCTGCAGTATATTGCTGACAACAACATATATGGAAATGCCAATAGTAAGAAGGAATATATCGGCATATTCCCTGATATCCTGATGAAGCATGAACTGCCTGTAAAGCAGTATGCCCCATAATGCCAGAAAGCAGATTCCGAATGCACTTGAGTTTATCTTCCTTTTGCCGGCTAAAATTCTTTCATCTATAATTTTTCCCATAAACTAATCCTCCCAGAAAATATCGTCTAAAGTCTTATTCAGCTCTTTGCATATTGCTATGCACAATTTTATTGTAGGATTGTACTTGCCGGCTTCGATAAGACCTATAGTTTGCCTGGTAACCCCTATCTTATCTGCCAGCTGCTCCTGCGTCAGATCTCTCTCTATCCTTGCCAGTTTCAGCTTATTGTTTTTATCTCCCATAGCGTCACCTTCTTACTCCAATTGTAATATATATATTACACAATGTCAACTATATTTTGCATTTCGGTTTGCAATTAAGGATTAAGGCTGTAAAAGCAGAAGGGACAGTTCCTTCTGCTTTCAAATAACCTGCTTGTCTGATGCCCGTTATGTACTTGCTGCTTACTTGCTTACAGGCATACTTGCATATTTCCTAAGAAGCCTCAAATAATGGTTTGCCTCTCTGACTACATGATCACCCAAAAGCGGATAGGCAATCGATCTGATAGTACAGTTAATCAAACCTTGTGTCCCTTGCCTTTTAAAATCCCTGATGTCTTTAGCAGCATCCAAGGTTTCCGTTGTTACCTTTGCGAACAAGTTTAAATTATCTTCCAGTTTCTCTGCCTCAGCAGTCAACATATCAAATCTATGGCCGAAATCATTTGCTGTATCAAAAAGCTTCACCTCTGTGGGGTCCAGCAAGCCTCTTATGAATTTTGAATGCTCCGCCATTATTCTGTTCCAGAATATCTCCTCTTCAATAGCATCATTTATTGTATTTGATGAATTTTTCCGCTGCAATCGCATCAATTTTCTTATATAAAATTTTGCTTCTCTCAGAATATGATCCAGAAGCAATGGGTAATTATTAGTAAATAGTCTGCAGGCTAAAACATCACGGAGCAATCTTGCTTTATAATTTGCTAATGCTCGAGTCGCGGCTAAAGCTTGCTGGTTCAGCATATAAACATCCTGCAACAAAACCGGATCAATACTGGGTTCCTCCTCATTTGCGAAGGTTAATTCCGCTTTGGTTATTCTGATGTTAATACTTATCCCTGTATAGAATTCGGTTTCCTTCTCTGCCTGCAGGGTTAAGTCCGTAACCAATCCGCCGGAACCGGTTACATCTTCACTAAGTATACCATCCGAAAGCTCAATTGCCTTTATTAGAAGGTTGCTGAAAACAATTTTGAAAGCCTCAGCCTCTTCTGCCAGTTCTCTATTTTTTGCAGTAAAAGCCGCTTCTATAAATATTGAGTGCTCTTTTGCTATTCTCATAAAAAATAAGTTTAACTCCAGTGATTCTCTTATATATTCAAGATCAGACAGCATATATTACCAACTCCTTAAAAAATAAGTATTCACGATATATATATTCATACGCTGCGTGCATTAGTAATGAAATGTTTTCCGAGCTTAAATCCGGTACTAATAGAACAGTTCCAATCATATTGTTATAACAAGTCAATGCGGAACAGATGCCCCTGCTCGTTATAAAAAAATAAGAGGGAGGGTAGAGCCAGTTGAAAAAAGTTAAAGTTCATTTACGACCCATTGTCAGCAAGTTAAATTTACCTACAGTTTTGAAAACTGCTGTGCTTCCGGGCAGTTCAGCCGAAAGACTGTTTATTGCAACCCAGGTAGGAGAAATCTTTTACATAGGAGACGGATTCATAAAGACTTTTTTAGATATTCGCCCACGGATCATAAAACTAGGTGCTTCCGGCGGCGGATACGATGAACGGGGGCTGCTGGGGTTGGCGTTTCATCCCGAATTCTATTATAACGGCCTGTTTTATCTTCATTATTCAGCAGCCGGAACACAAGGCCCGGGCGCTCTTTCTGAGCCTTTTGAGCCTAATCCGTGTGACCCCGGTACACTAAATCTAAAGTGGGTAAATAGAGAAACTCAATATGATCATATTGATACGGTTGAAGAATGGGCTT
>JAGOLK010000122.1 GCA_017994115.1 Clostridia bacterium
ACTCAATAAAATCTCAAAAGAAATTCTCGCAAAGCGAGGACTCATTAGTTGCGTGGATTACTATTTGAATTGAACCGCCTGGTGCCGAACGGCATGCCAGGTGGTGTGAGAGGGGGAAGAAATTTCCCCCTACTCGATTTCTACAGGCTTGGTTGAATACATGCTGCTGGCAGAGGATGGAAACAATAATTGACATATGTCATAAATACCTTATAATAGAAATTGAAGAATATAACTTAAAAATATTTAGGGGGGGTTTCTATGTCATATAGTCCATCCTTAGGAAGTTCTTTAACCAATACAAAAATGAGGACTCCGGAGCATATTTCCAATTTCTCGGGGATGTGTTCGGTATGTACGGCAAGCTGCATCGGAACTTGTGAAATAGGCCTGTCTGCTGTCAGAGGTTCAGAGGCTATATATCCCTTTGAAACAGACAAAAACCAGTTTGCCTCCGAAAAAAGCTATCCTCTGGATTTTTCCCACTTTAATATTAACGGCAGAGTCTTTGGAGCGGTCGGCTGCCCGGAGGACGCAAATGAAGCAACATTTCCCAAGGCCAATATTGCTGTGGATTTCGGTATCAACAACAAAATAAAATTAAAGGCACCAATAATACTACCTGCCATGGCCAAGCTGAACTGGAAGGATTATTATGCAGGAGCTGCATTGTCAGGGGTGCTGGTTGTTATTGGAGAAGATGCTGTGGCGAAAGACAAGGAACTGGTACTGGAAAATGGGAAGGTTGCCGGCTCTCCGCTGCTGAAGGAAATGGTATCATCCTTCAGGCAGTATTACAGAGGATTTGGAGATATTATACTCCAGGGGAATTACGATGATGAAAATCTCGGCGTATTGGATTATGCAATTAAAGAACTTGGAGTAAAAACCGTCGAATTGAAGTTCGGGCAGGCAGCCAAGGGAATTCAAGGAATGGGGAGAGTTAAGGATATAGATGCTGCTCTCGAATACCAGAAGAAGGGCTACTTGGTTTATCCTGACCCGTCGGATCCTGAAATAGCAAAAAATTATAAAGAGGGAAAAGGACAGGTATTTGAGAAAATAGGCAAGCTTCCTATGTGGAACGAGGATATACTGATTAATCGGGTAAAAGAATTAAGAGTGCTTGGAGCTGAGCGCATATGCTTCAAGACAGGCCCCTTTGACCCTAAGGATTTAATAAGGATTCTTAAGATAGCTTCAAAGGCAGGAGTGGATTTGGTAACCTTTGACGGAGCCGGAGGAGGATCAGGGAACAGCCCTGTCAAGATGATGAATGAATGGGGAATTCCGACAGTATACCTGGAGAGCCTGTTGTATAACATTTTAAAGAGAATGAAGGAGAAGAACTATAATCTTCCGCAGGTTGCGATAACCGGTGGCTTTGCCATGGAGGATCAGGTATATAAAGGATTGGCGTTAGGTGCCCCATATATAAATATTATCGGCATAGGAAGGGCGGCAATGGCGGCAGCCATGGCAGGCAAGCAGATAGGAGATTTGATGATGGAAGGAATGATACCCAAGGAATATCTGAGGTTTGGCACTGCCAAGGAAGAGGTATTCGGAGACATTAGAGAACTTAAACTGCTATACGGGGAAGATGCTTTGAATATTTCCACCGGAGCGGTAGGGTTATATTCATACATAAACAGGATTGCTGCAGGGCTAAAGCAGCTTATGGCACTGAACAGGAAATTCTCTATGGAGTATATTGACAGAAGCGATATTATCCCTTTGACTGAAATAGCTTCAAAGGTTACAGGTTTAGAGGCAGTATACCAGTATAATAACGAGTTGGATAAGGAAATCTAATTCAAATTAGTTATTGACATATGTCATAAACATAGTATAATAATAATTGAAAGTGACATATGTCAGAAACTATTTGGAGGTGAATCATATGCCAAGACCAAGAAAATGGAGAAAAGTATGCTGCCTGCCCGAAAGCAACCGCTTCGGCCCTCTGGGCTCCCCGGCAGACCAGGCGAATTATGTTGTTATGACCGTTGATGAATATGAAACAATAAGACTGATTGATCTGGAAGGATTTACTCAGGAAGAGTGTGCCAACCAGATGAATATTGCACGCACAACCGTTCAAGGCATTTATAACGACGCAAGAAAAAAGCTTGCAGAGTCACTGGTAAACGGAAAGGTGCTATGGATTGAAGGCGGCGAATACAGGCTTTGCGACGGCAGGGGCAGCGGCTGCGGAGGCGGAGGATGCCGAAAACGAAGGGAAGCATACCTAAAAGGCACATTGAAATCTACGGGTTCTGTTTATCATGAACATCAGCATCATGATGAATGCGAAAAATAATGGAGAGGATTTGCCTATGACAGCGACACTATATGTTATTGCGATATTGGCACTTTCGGCCTCACTTCTCAAAAGTAAGGAAAAAACAATACTTGCTCTGAAGAAGGCATGGAAGTCCTTTGAAAACATACTGCCCCAGTTTTTGTCCATTTTAATTATAATAGGCATATTATTGACAGTTTTATCGCCCGAGCAAATTTCAAAATTACTGGGAAAAGAATCGGGCTGGTACGGTGTGCTGATTGCTGCAGTTATAGGTTCTGTTACTCTAGTTCCCGGATTTATAGCATTTCCATTGGCGGCAGCATTATTAAAAAGCGGTGCCGGTTATATGCAAATAGCAGCTTTTATTTCTGCGCTAATGATGGTTGGCATTGTGACAATTCCGGTGGAGGTGGAATATTTCGGGAAAAAGGCAGCTGCGGTTAGAAATATAGCAGCCTTTGTCTTTTCATTGTTTGTAGCTTTGGTTATGGGGGTGGTTATGTGAAGACTAAAGAAGCGGGGTTGGTCAAAAGATATAGAATATTCTTTTTACTTGTTGTACTTAACATAGCTGTACTCATTTTTTTCCCTGCGGTCGGCAGCAA